>JASFEQ010000051.1:0-16310 GCA_050124735.1 Desulfobacteraceae bacterium
ATGTTGGACCTTATCTGCCATTTTGTAAGCAAACGTAATAAGGGCGATGGACACAATGGCATTTCGATCCTTGGCATAATCCCTGATGGTAATGTCCACGGAGCTTATGAGGGCCAGAATCTCATCAGGAATATCTTTCAGTTGAGTCTCCTTGTGGAATTCCCCTGACAGCCACTCAAAACAGTCCCCGCCTATGATTTCCACGATCTCATTCTTTGATTCATTATTCATTATAACCTACCTTTACCCGCATCTGTTCAGTGGTTCAGTTGTTGCGTAGTAACAACCCTCATCTGAGCGATAAATTCACCTTTCTCACATTTTCTTTAAAAAGTGGCATCCCACCCCCTTCACTGACGATGCGCAGGAGCTCCAGGGGGCGGGTAACGATAATACCCGATAAAAAGGTTACGGAAGTACCCTCAAACACCTCTGGAATGAGAGGGGTCGAGGCGCCCAGCAAGATGACTTCCCGACATGACCGGGCAGCGCGGAGAATCTTTTCAACAGTACGGTTCAGAATAGATGTGGAGGTAATCATGGCCACCTGGCATTGGGGCAGAAGCCGATAGGCCTCCCTTTCGGGCAAGAGGTTACCCTGTTTCCGTTCAATCTGCTCAAAGATCATAATGGAAGAGCTCTTCTCCCGGAGCCGCGGCAGCATGGGTGCAAAATGACCCACCATACCCACCTTTTCCTCCGACCTCACATGGATGTGCTCCATGATATCCCCTTCCAGCATATCCCCCCGCATCCTGTTGGCCAGGGCGTTAGCCGTAGCCAAGGCCACTGCCATCTCAATCTCGTCTGTCGATTCCAAAAATGAGAGGAGTTCTTGGGCCGCCCTTCCCACCAGAGGATGCAGACCATCAAACACCGTACAACCCTTCGTCAAACGCTGGTGAAATGTGAGGGCCACGCCTGCCTGACCATTTTCCAAAAGAACGGCCGTGTAACCCAGGCCGATGCGCACGTCTCTTACCTTTATCCCCTCTGCCCGGGGCATTGTGTGCTCTCTTATCTTTTTGTGAATGGCAAGGGGGGCATCCATGGGACCCTTCACATATTTGGGTCGCATCAAAGGAGTCAAGAAAGAAGCCCTCTACACTTAAAGGGCTAGAGATATGTTCTGCCCGACCTAATCAGGACTCCATGTTTCTAGTGACCCGGTTTTCAGTCATTTGTGACTACGACCATAAACGAAATGGCGATAAAAATAAACATCTAATGGATCCTTATTAGCCCTTATGCTTCCTTGAGCATTCCAGCCCAATTTTGCCCGTTCATGGACAAGGAGGGCTGTCGCTTGCTCTCACCCTCTTTGAGCGGAAATCTAAGCTTTACTCCGATGGGTGAACTGCACATTTTCAAATTTGACAAATTGACAGCAGCTATTATAAGGAATTCTCGTGCCAACCACTTACCCCATCATTCTGGCCCATGGAATTTGTCCCTTTGACAAACTTATCCAGCCTTTTTCAGACGTGGACAATCGTGAGGATGACCATCTTCACTATTTCCGCAAAATACGGAGCACCCTCAGGCAAAGCGGGTTTCTCGCCTTTCACAGCAGGGTCCGCTGGGCGGCAGATCTAGAAAGGCGTGCTTCAGACCTAAAAAAAGAGATTACCAGAATAACAGAGAACTTCACCCGGTGGGCGCAAGTCCATATCATTGCACACAGCATGGGTGGCCTCGATGCCCGTCAAATGATCTTTAAATACCAAATGCAGGATCAGGTGGCTTCCCTCACCACCATAGGGACGCCCCATCGGGGTACGGCCTTTGCGGATTGGGGGATCAAAAGGTTTGGGATTCTATTGGATATGGTTCGGCCTTTTGGGTTAAATCTGGAAGGATTCAAAGATTTGACCAGAGAGAGTTGCAGAGGATTCAACGACGTAACCAGGGATTTTGAAAAGAACAATGGCGTCCTCTACCAGACCATAGCGGGTGTCCAGCCCTTAAACAGGATATTTAGACCCTTGAGATATTCCTACCGAATCATATGGAGAGAAGAGGGTGAGAATGACGGATTGGTCTCCCTCAAATCCGCCACGTGGAGAGATGAATATCTTCTGGAGATCTTGGATGCGGATCATTTCGACCAAATAGGGTGGTGGGACGGGAGCAAGGGCGCTTGGATGGACAAAGAGACCTTTGAAAGGCGTATCCGTCAGTTTTATTTGAGGATTTCTGGCGGATTAAAGGATTAACCGCATCTCAAAATCGCCCTATGGAGGGAATGGGGAAATCTTCACTTTGGGAAGGAAGAAATTTGCAATTCTATTGCCATATCACCTCATTTAAAATATACTCCACTCTCTTGCCCGCCCAAGGGGAGGCCTTTCGCCAGAATCACTTAGAATCGAGGTTGACATGAGACGCAAAGACGAGATCCAGAAGCCAGAGGGCAAATTGGGAGTCCTTATTCCGGGAATAGGAGGTGCGGTGAGCACCACGTTTTTGGCAGGCGTGGAAACGGTGCGCCAGAGACTTGCGCTTCCCATTGGTTCTCTGACCCAGATGGGTACCGTTCGCCTAGGGAAACGATTCGAGTATCGGATTCCCTTGATAAAGGATTTCGTACCGCTCACGCAACTGGATGACCTGGTTTTTGGTGGATGGGACCTGTTCCCGGATAATGGCTACCAGGCCGCTCTTCAGGCAGGGGTGCTCAACCGTGATCATCTCGATCCGGTGCGGTCATTTCTTGAGCCGTTACAACCCTGGCCGGCGGTCTTCAATCAGGCATATGTCAAGAACCTGGATGGACCCCATGTAAAGCCGCAAAATTCTCACCTGGAGCTGATTGAAGCGGTTAGAGAGGATATCGATTCTTTCAAGCGTGAACACCAGCTATCGCGTTGCGTCATGATTTGGTGCGCCAGTACCGAGGTCTACCTGAAACCCCATGAGGTGCATGCCTCGCTGGAAAACTTTGAGGCAGGCCTAAAGAGCAACGACCCCAACATCTCACCGAGCATGCTTTACGCCTATGCGGCCTTGAGCAGCGGAATCCCTTATATAAACGGCGCGCCCAATCTTACAGTGGATATCCCGGCCATGGTGGAATTGGCGGACAAGGGTCAGTCTGTCGTCGCTGGAAAGGATTTCAAGACGGGGCAGACCCTGATGAAAACCATCCTGGCGCCAGGACTGAAAGCACGCATGCTAGGCCTGTCCGGATGGTATTCCACAAACATTCTAGGCAACCGCGACGGTCTGGTGCTGGACGATAAAGACGCTTTCAAAACCAAAGAGCAGAGCAAACTCTCTGTTCTGGACACCATCCTTCAACCGGATGTCTATCCTGATCTGTACGGCGATTTCTACCATAAAGTGGCAATCAACTACTATCCCCCGAGGGGTGACAATAAAGAGGGTTGGGACTGCATCGACATCTATGGCTGGCTTGGTTATCCCATGCAGATTAAAGTGGATTTTCTTTGCAGAGACAGCATTTTGGCCGCACCCATCGTACTAGATCTGGTGCTTCTCACAGACCTGGCCCAGCGGGCGGCGATGACTGGGATTCAGGAGTGGCTCTCCTTCTATTTCAAGAGCCCACAGTGCGCGACCGACCTCTATCCTGAACACGATCTTTTCATTCAATTGATGAAACTGAAGAATACCTTGCGCTATCTCATGGGAGAAGAGCAAATCACTCACCTGGGACTTGATTACTACTATTCCGTCTGAGAGATGGAGAGATGCTCTTCCCCTCCGTCCGGCAACATCCCTCAAACACAGGCCCTCTCCTCTTTTCTGGCTTTCGAATAACTGAATCCGTTGTGAAAAAAATTTTTGTTTATTCGTCTATTACCTTTTACCCTGACAGAAGAATGGAGGTCTGCCATGTTTCATAGACTAAAGAGAATGTTTATTGTGGTCCCAGCTCTTGTTTGGGTCTTTGTGCCGATGGATTCCCTGGGCGCAAGAATGCCTCTCGGCAAGTGGTGGCACATGCCTCGTGTGGCTGAACAGCTCAATCTTAACGGTAGGGAAAAAGAACAGCTGGACGATCTGTTTATTCAGACTCGACGAAAGATGATCGACCTGAGAAGCGCGGTCGAGAAAGAGCGGTTGGAACTGGGCATCCTTATGGACAAAGAGGCAATGGATGAAGATGCCGTTAAAGGACAGTTCAAAAAGCTGGGACAGGCACGGGCCAATCTTGCCGCTGAAAGATTCCGCTTCATTCTGGCGGTCCGAAAGATCCTTGGCGCAGAACGTTTTCAAGGTCTGAAAATGCTCTTCTGGGAATCTAGAGACAAGAGGCTTCATCACCAAAGCCGCTTTAAGAGACCGTGAGCGCACAAGAATTTTTTGTCACTCTCAAAACGCTTGGCAGAATCTGGAGAAACCCTAACTATGCCATCCCGCCCTGCGGGATGTCTTTCGAAACGATTCATTAGCTAACCCTATGGGCTACAAAGGAGGGGCATGATGGAAGAGAGGGTGCGGATCGTAGAAGGGGATATTACTCAACAGCAGGTGGATGCCATTGTGAATGCGGCCAACACCTCCCTCCTGGGAGGCGGTGGGGTGGATGGGGCCATCCATAGGGCGGCGGGTCCTGAACTCCTTGAGGAAACGCGGCAGATCGGGGGTTGTCCCACCGGTGAGTCGCGGGTCAGCAAAGGGTATCGCCTCCCCGCCAAGTGGGTCATTCACACTGTGGGACCGGTATGGAAGGGGGGTCACAAAAACGAAGAAAACCTGCTTTCCAGCTGTTATAAAAACAGCTTCCAGGCGGCCCAAGACTTGGGCGTTAAGACCATAGCCTTTCCCTCCATTAGTACCGGGGCCTATGGCTTTCCGCTGGAAAAGGCCACGGAGATCGCAATGGGTGTGACCAAGAACTTTCTTGAAACCGATGAGACCCTGACCAAAGTGCTCTTTGTCTGTTTTGGTGAAAAGGCGCTCAACACCTATCGGGAGGTTTACAGCCGGGTTTTTGGTTGACCATTTGGCTCGATAGATCCATCCTGAAATGGCTCACAAAAGATTCTCCTCTATAAGGGCGAAGATCCGTTCTCGGGTCCCATACCCGAAATGCCTCCCGTTAAGCATGATAACAAAAGATAAGGGCCTGGAGTGCTCCAGGCCAAGATAGCCGGCCATGGATTTGACATCACTCAAGGTTCCGGTTTTGAACCAGGCCCTGCCCTCATGGAGAAGCAGATCACGATGAGGCCTGAAGTGGTCCAGGACCCCGACCACCTGGGTGGCGGTGATCCGGTTTCGACGAGAAAGCCCTGATCCTTCTTCCACCTTTAACCGGGGCAAGCCCAAGAAGCCAAAGAAATCGGCCATGACAAGTTGGGATTTTTCCACTGTGGCCGGAGGACCATATCTCGCTGCACCCATGGACAGGAAGATCTGGTTTGCAATGAAGTTGTTGGAGTACTTGAACATCTCCCTCGAGGTCTCCTCCAGATCTCTGCTTGAGCGGTGAAGGTACAGGCAGGGAAAATCTGTGGAATCTCTTTCAGCCTTTGCCACCTTCCCCTGCACCCGGATGGAGCGCATCTCTAAGAAGGCCTTTGTGAGCTCACCTGCGTATTGGAGGCATTTCTCCGGACTTTCAGAGAGATTGATGCGCACTTCCCCTCTTTGCCCACTTTTTAAAGCGATCTTTCGCGCAAGATCGGTCAGTGGTGTCTGAGGTTCTGCTGATTGGACCTTCCCGTCCTGGGTTATCCTTACAAAGACCGTATTGAAGTTGACACACAGAGCCCCATTGTAGGCATCGTATGGATTAATACTCCGCTTGGTGCCATGCAAAACTAGGTTCGGCTGGAAGTAACGATCATCCAGATACACATGCCTTACCTTATTCAGCCCCTTGGACTTGAGCTGATGGGCTATCAGCTCCAGCTCCTCTGAGACCAGATAAGGATCACCTCTCCCCACCACATAAAGATCATGCTCGGGACTCAATCTGAACTCTGTGGCGAAACGGTGAGTTGGCTCCAGGTAATGCAGGGCGGCGGCGGCAGTTGCTATTTTGAGGATTGAAGCGGGGACCAGCCTTTTGTCAACATTCACCGCAAAAAGGGACCTGTTTTGCGCATCCGCCACCAACACGGCACCTCCATTGGCCAAGGCAATAATCTCATCTTCCCAGGTAAGATCCTTAGACCATACCAGGATCGGTAGGAGGAGTGGGACTAAAGATGAGGCTATGATGGCCTTGATGCGTGCTGATAACATTACCTTTGGAGACTGTCGAAAAACTGGATTCTGAGAGGCTGATGGAAAATGTCCATATGCAAGTTGAGCTTTGCGAAATCCCGCTCTGTCATAGATCCCGCTCGCGGGACGGGAGCTTCCGAAATCCCGAGGAATGAGGCTTACCAAGAAGTACGCCGCAGTGACTTGCCCTGTTAAATCGGCTTCGCCGTCTCGCGTAGCGAGAATTTAACAGGGCGGGGGATGAGGGTAACGCGGCAGATGGGCGTTTTCCCACAGCCTCTTAAGAACATTATCATACCATAAACATGGAAAGGCTCAACTATTAACGCCTGCACATCCGCGGAAAGAGAAAACATTTGACAACAAGATGAGAAGAAAGATATATGATCAATAAAATCACATAATTCCTTTAGTTATGACAAAACGCCTAGGTATTTAGGAGCATGGCAGAGAGCACAAAAAAAGATAGGTATGCACAGGCCGGCGTGGATATTGATGAGGGGAACAGATTCGTAGAACTCATAAAGCCTGTTGTAAGCAAGACATTTAAATCGGGTGTCATAACCGACATAGGGGGTTTTGCCGGGCTTTTCTCCTTGCATATCGAGGACATCAAAAACCCAGTGTTGGTCACATCTACAGATGGTGTGGGGACAAAACTAAAAATCGCGTTTATGATGGACAAGCACGACACCGTAGGCATTGACCTTGTGGCCATGTGCATAAACGACATCATGGTCCAGGGTGCAGTCCCCCTGTTTATGCTTGACTATATTGCAATGCCCAAGCTGGATGTGGATAAAGCCATTGATATCGTAAAAGGAATAGCGGCTGGCTGTAAGGAGGCCAATTGTTCTCTGATCGGTGGTGAGACTGCGGAGATGCCCGGCTTTTATGCCGAAGGGGAGTATGACCTGGCTGGATTTGTTGTTGGCGTGGCCGATAACGAGCAACTCCTTGACGGCTCAGAGATTGCAGTGGGATACCAGTTGATCGGCATAGGTTCCAATGGGTTGCACAGCAATGGATATTCCCTTGTTCGCAGGATTTTCTTTGACGAATTGAAAATGTCTGTGGATGCTCATGTGGACGAATTCGGCCGCGCGCTTGGGGAGGAACTTCTGGAGCCCACCCGCATTTATAGTACGGCTATAACCAACTTGAGACGTGACTTTAATATTTATGGTATCTCCCATATCACGGGTGGAGGTCTCATCGATAACCTTCCACGCATCCTGCCCAAACAGTGCAAGGCCTTGATCAACACCTCAAACTGGACACCCCCGCCCATCTTCCAATACCTCCAGAGGGCTGGCAATATCCCCACGAAAGACATGATGCGAACATTTAATTGTGGGCTCGGATTGGTGATTGTGGTCAGCGAACAAGAGACAAGTGAAGTGCTACTGCGCCTTAAAGCCATGGGGGAGATTGCCTATCATATTGGATCGGTGGAAGCACGGGATGAAAAAGAAGCGGTTATCCAATTCAAAAGCTGACCAATCTATCCCCCTCAAAGATATTCCAATCATGGTCAGTGGTTGTCTGCTCGGAATATGCTGCAGGTATGACGGCAGTCAATCTGCATCACACAGTATCACCCACTTCGCCTCCTCAGCCAACTTCATACCCTTTTGCCCGGAACAATTGGGCGGGTTGCCCACACCTCGACACCCCGCAAAGATCGTGGGGGGGGATGGCCAGGACGTCCTTTCCGGCGAGGCCACTGTAATTAATAGCCTGGGAGAAGATGTGACCCATGCCTATAAAAAGGGCGCGGAAGAGGCGTTAAGAGTGGCCCGTTTAGTTGGGTCAAGCGTAGCTCTGCTAAGAGAAAAGAGCCCCTCTTGCGGGCTCTGTACGCCTTATTGTGAGAAGTCGAGCCATTCTGGGATGGGTGTCACCGCCGCCCTCTTTCGTCGATCAGGGATCAAAACATTTGATATAAATCCAGAAGAGGATTTCCCGCCTCCAAACTTTCTGGAGTTGTTGGGGGAGCTTTCTTAGGGGAAGGAGAACGCCATGTTTGGCCTTGGTACTACGGAACTTATCATCATTGGGGTCATTATTTTCATCATCTTTGGAGCGAAAAGGATTCCTGATATTGGAAAAGGGCTCGGAGGGGCCTTGCGCGAATTCAGACAGATAAAAAAAGATATAAGCCCCAAAGAAACAAAAAATGCCGTGCAAGACGAAGGAAAGCACCAGGAGCAAAAGGACCCGCCTGCCCTTGAAAATAAGTTGGCTGAAAAAGTGGTGGAACAGATCCCAGGCGTGAAAAAGGCTTTGGATGTAAAGAAGAAGGTGGACAAGGTCAAGAAGATCATAGACTGAATAAGAAGTTAGCGGTGGGTCGGGTTTCACACCCGAGCCTCTGTGCGCTGACTCTGGACCAGCGATTTGCAGTTTCGCATATCAAAGAATGGGGATACGTTATGAAAGATATCAATCCCGAACTCCCTGACCATAATCCGCCATCGGATGAGATAATGGGTATACTTGAAAGATCGAAAAAAATTGCCATCGTGGGACTCTCACCAAAACAAGAGAGGGACAGCCATAAGGTTGCAAAGTACCTTATGGAAAATGGGTATGAGATTGTGCCAGTGAATCCCGGGCAGAAAGAAATCCTGGGGCAACAATGTTATAAGACCCTGGAGGAAATTCCATACCCGGTAGACGTGGCTGATCTATTTCTCAACCCCGCTAGGGTACCTGCCGTCGTAGACCAGTCCATCAATAAAGGGATAGGCATTATATGGATGCAGTTGGGCGTCATCCACCATGAGGCCGCCAAGAAGGCAAGAGAGGCTGGAGTGACCGTCGTTATGGACCAATGTATTAAACAGGAACATGAGAAAATGAGAGCGTAGTGCCTGTTGGTGGCAATGGTCCCAAGAATTACGATCAGGCCATCTCACAGCCCGATCCGCTCATAGGGAATCCTGTTATAAGCCTAAAATAAAGGGTGTTCTTTTCCATGCCCACCCTTCTTTACAGCCAACCCTCCTCTCATCTTGCAATAAGCTTCTCATACAGCTAAATTAAGGGAACTCATATGAACGCCCAGAAACCTTCCTAATCCCGGGAGGGAACAGGCCCGCCCTGTTGAATAGCGTTCAGGAAAATTTCTAAACGACCCAGATTAAAAATGAGTCTTGCCACCGCGCTAAATATTTCTGTCACCTTCTATCAGAAAAGGCTTTTTCATGGGATAGGGTTTCAGGTGGAGCCGGGTGAGCGTATCGGTCTGATTGGACCAAACGGGTCCGGAAAGACCACGCTTTTACGGCTCCTTACGGGAGAAATCTCTGCTGACAGCGGAGAAATTAGAGTGGCCGATGGCATTCGACTGTGCTATCTGCCGCAGGACATCCATGAAACACTGGAAGGCACGCTCCTCCAGTCAATCATTGACTCCATCCCTGGACGGGTCATTTTGAGGAGGGAGGCTATTGAGATTGAACAAGCCCTCGGAACCCGTCCTGATAGAAAAGCGCAGGAGAGGTTGGCCCTCAGATTGGCAGAAATACACCAGCAGACGGCCGATCTAGATAAGGGGTTTCCCACCTATGAGGCCGAAAAGATACTGGTAGGACTGGGCTTCAAACCCGCTGAATTCAAGCGACCCATCGCCTCTTTGAGTGGAGGATGGAAAATGAGGGCCGCCCTGGGGAGTCTTCTCTATCAGAACCCGGACCTGCTCCTTTTGGATGAGCCCACCAACCATTTAGACATTCCCTCCGTACACTGGTTGGAACAATTTCTCCAGGATTATGGAGGCGCCCTAATTCTTGTCTGCCATGATAGGGATTTTTTGAATCGACAGATAGAACGCGTCATTAGCTTCGAACCTGAAGGCTTGAGGTCTTACAGTGGAAATTACGATTTCTATCTGAAAGCACGCGAGGAGGAAAGGAAGTCTCTGGAGGCAAGCGCAAAGAAGCAGGAGCAGAAAATAAAAGAGGCCAAGAAATTCATCGAAAGGTTCCGAGCCAAGGCCTCTAAGGCACGACAGGCAAAGAGCAAAATAAAACTGGTCAAGAAAATGGCACTGGTCCAATCCCATAGGAAGGAAAAGACCATTCATTTCACTTTTCCTGAGGTCCCTCGCAGTGGAAAAGTGGCAGTGGCTTTCCAGGGTGTCTCAAAAGGTTTTGGCGCAAAGACACTTTACACAGATCTGGACTTGACCGCCCAGAGAGGAGAGAGAATAGCGATCATCGGACCCAATGGCTCTGGAAAAACCACGCTTTTAAGATTGGTGTCAGGTGAGACGCATCCTGATGAGGGGGGAATTACTATAGGCCATGGGGTGACCATGAGTTACTATGCCCAGCATCACTCAGAGATGCTTGACTCCACGAAAACCATCATAGAGGAGGTTTTTCAGGTCGTACCCCATGAAACTTTAGGCTTTGTCAGGGGCGTCTGCGGGGCCTTTCTCTTCTCAGGGGAAGATGTGGATAAGGCCATAGGCGTTCTTTCTGGGGGAGAGAGGGCGCGGGTTTGCCTGGCAAAAATCCTCGTAAATCCAGGGAACCTCCTTGTGATGGACGAACCGACCAATCATCTTGATATCATTTCATCGGAAATCCTTATTGATGCCCTCGCCGATTACCAGGGTACCCTCCTGTTTGTGTCCCATAACCAATCCTTCATTAATAGGATTGCCACAAAGATCTGGGACATAACAGAAGAGAGTATCTGGGAATACCCAGGGACACTGGACGAGTACTACCAACACTTGTCAGAATCTGTTGGGACCACAACAGAAACCGCTGAAATTGACACACGGACGATGCAAGGGCAGGATCAAGGAGCCTCTCAAAAAAGCCGGTCCACCCGAAAGTTGATACGCCAGCAAAAGGCGGAGAAGCGACGCATCACTAATGAGACCCTGAAACCGATTCGGGAGGCGTTGTCACAACTGGAGGGAAGAATTACTGTGCTGGAAACAAAGGAAAAGGACCTGGAAAAAATGCTTGCAGAGCCTGATATTATCGGGGATAAGGGTAGATATCTTCCACTCCTGAATGAGTACAACGAGGTGAAAGAAGAATTGGAGACGTTGATGCTAAAGTGGGAGGAGAAGCAGGAGGAATTGGGATCCGCAAAGAGAGACCTTGAGATGTGAGTGGATAAGCCATGGAAATCAAACAAGAACACAAAGCGTTGCTCAAAACCATGGGGCTGAAAGAAGAAGATTTTGAGCACTTTGACGGTCAGTTCGTCCGATACGAGTTTGACGAGGAAAAAGGTGTCCGACTCTATGACCCTTACTACAGGACCTCATACAACGAGTACATTGATGCGGATGGGTGGAGTGCTTGGAGTTCTGAAAAGGACACCTTTATGAGCAACATCTTGAAAGATGCCAGAAGAAAGGCAGAGGAAAGTGAACAAAGAAGTCCCAAGCCTTTGGGGGAGGAGATTACCCAAACGCTCAAAAAGAAATTTGGGAAGAAGGTCTCTTCTGATTCTCAAGAATGATCTTTCCTTTGCGTTTTCAGAATAAATTATAAAATGGCTTCGCAATTTCATAAAACGCCTGTCAACCGCCCTCTTCCATAGCATTGCGCCGGACAGGCCCGCCGGCGGCGGGCAAGCCTGGTACTGGCAGGCAGGTCGCAATGGGATGAAACTTTCTGAATACATAAATACCATTAAGAACCATCCGGAATTTGGTCCGGCCTATGTGCACCACCAATATCTTGCCCCTAAGAAAGCCGTCTACGGACCCGATCTGGACCTGCCCAATGAGCTTCTACAGATACCTAAAGACCTGGGTTTTGAGAAGTTGTACACGCATCAGGCGGATGCCATAAGACAGATCAGGCAGGGAGCAAATGTCTTGGTCGCCACGCCCACAGCCAGTGGCAAGAGCCTCATCTATAATCTTGCCGTTTTAGAGGCTGTCATAGCGAATGAGAAAACAAAGGCCTTGTATATCTTCCCCCTGAAGGCCTTGGAACAGGATCAATTGAAAGGGCTCTCCCTATACATCAACAAGCTCAAGGGGAGAAAAATATCTGCGCAAATCTATGATGGGGACACTTCATCGTACAAGCGAAAGCAAATTAGGAACAGGGTTCCAGAAATACTCTTTACAAACCCGGACATGCTCCATGCAGCTATTCTTTCTCATCACCAAAACTGGCAGGGGCTCTTTGAAAATCTTTCCTTTGTCGTTCTAGACGAGATCCACACCTATCGCGGAATTTTTGGATCTCACGTGAACCAAATTATGAGGAGGCTAAAGAGGCTTTGCAAGCTCTACGGATCCAGACCCCAATTTGTACTTCTATCAGCGACGGTCAGTAATCCCCGGGAGTTCGGGGAGACACTCATAGGAGAGGAGATTGAAGTCTTTGATGCCAGCGGATCGCCCAAGTCTGGGCAACACTTCCTGTTCCTCAACCCAGACGTGAGCCCCAACTTTTCGGCAGCAAAGCTTTTCGTCCAATGTGTCCAATCAGGCTTCAGGACCATTGCCTTTACGCAGTCAAGAAAGGTCACAGAGCTGATCCATGTATGGGTCTCCCAATTGTCCCCCCGGCTGAAGACTAAGATCAGTTCCTATCGGGCGGGTTTTATGCCAGAAGAGAGGCGAGAGATAGAAAAGAAGCTGGCCAGCGGAGATTTACTCGGCGTGGTGTCCACCAGCGCCCTGGAAATGGGCATTGATATAGGATATCTGGATATTTGTCTTCTGGTGGGTTACCCAGGCACCATCATCAATACCTGGCAGAGGGGGGGCAGGGTGGGTCGTTCAGGTAGGGACTCCCTAGTAATTCTCATCGCCAAACCTGATGCCCTGGATCAATATTTTATGAGGCACCCTGAAGATCTATTTGGCAGATCCTATGAGGCGGCCATTCTGGATCCCCATAACCCCCACGTGGTGGAAGCCCATCTGCCTTGTGCGGCCTCTGAGCATCCACTCACCCGCGGAGACGATCAATTCTGGTCCAAAGACCTTTCTCAACATCTCGAGAAGTTGGAAAGGGAGGGTGACCTGTCACGGACGGCCGAAGGGGAACCCACCTGGTATGCCACCCGTCGGAATCCCCATCGTCATGTCAATATCAGAACTGTGGGTGAGAGTTTTACGATCTTTGAAAGTGAGACCGGTCAGGCCATAGGGACCATTGACGGGTTTAGGGCCTTTACAGAATGTCACCCTGGCGCCGTTTATCTGCATCGGGCTAGACAATACCTGGTTGATCATCTTAATCTTGAAAAAAAGGACATTATTGCCCGCAAAACAGAGCTCAAATACTTTACACGGGTCCGCACTGAAAAGGAGACAGAGATCATTCAGATTGATCGCACGCGACCAAAGGGGCAGTTTCTCGTCCGAGAGGGAATCGTTGAAGTCACGGAACGTGTCATCGGGTATGAAAAGAGGGCCCTGCCCGGCCAAGAACTGGTGGGCGTCTTCCCCCTTGAACTGCCTCCTCAGACCTTTGAGACCATCAGCTTCTGGATTGAAATAGAACCCGCCATCACCAAATGGGTAGAGGAGAAGGGGCTTCATTACATGGGGGGTATCCATGCCATCGAACATGCTGCCATTGGCATCTTTCCCCTATTTGCCCTTTGTGACAGAAACGACATTGGTGGGATTTGTTATACGTATCATCCGCAAGTGGAAAAGAGCGCCATCTTTATCTATGACGGATATCCAGGGGGAGTGGGCCTTGCTCAGCGGGGTTTTGAAGTCATCCTCGAATTGCTTGAAGGGACTCTGGATCTTATAAAAAACTGTGAATGCGAGGAAGGATGTCCTTCATGCATCCATTCTCCCAAATGTGGTTCAGGAAATAAACCGCTGAACAAGGAAGCGGCAGTAATCATCTTGGAATTTCTTCTCGGCCACCTCTCCCTCAGTCAGGTTTCCGACGCAGACGGAGAGGAAGAACCCGTGCCCATTCCGGGCCAGAAAGAGGAACCCCTACCGGAGCAGACCGAACCAAGGATCGTCTATTTCGATCTGGAGACTCAAAAGACGGCCAAGGACGTGGGGGGGTGGCACAATACCCACCTGATGAGGGTTTCAGTGGCTGTCATCTTTGACAGTATTGAAAAAAGGTTCATCAGCTTTCGAGAAGATGAGATTGATGACCTCCTGGCCCATCTTGAGAAGGCGAATTTGGTGGTTGGTTTCAATATCAGACGATTTGACTATACTGTCCTGAGCGCGTACACGGGAAAAAATTTCAAGGAGCTCAACACCTTTGATATCCTTGAGGACATATATCAACGGCTCGGCTTTCGCCTTGCGCTGGACCATCTTGCCCAAGAGACCCTAAATCAGGCCAAGACGGCTGACGGCCTTCAGGCCGTGGAGTGGTTCAAGCATGGGGAGATGGAGAAACTGACATCGTATTGCCAACACGATGTGGCTATCACGAGGGATCTTTTTCAGCACGGTCTGAACAACGGCCAACTCGTTTACAGAACAAAGCAGGATGACCGGCGCCTAAGGCTGCTTGTTGATTGGAAATTAGAGCGCTTAATTGGTTGAGTGGTTGAATAGTTGAGTCGTTGAGTAGTCGCGTATGGAATCGGCTCTCTCTTTTTTTTTCAGCTCTAGACACTTTAGGCACTTTAGCTCACTTTAGGCACTTATTATGAAATCTTTTGAATGCAAGATGTGCGGAACCTGTTGCTACGGGAAAGGGGGCATCTTTTTGAAGGAGGATGAAATACAAAGGATTGCCAACTTCCTCGGGATGAAACCTGCGTCTTTTTTGGCGCGATATTGCGATGAGAAGGGTGCCCGTTTTTCCATCAAGGCTGGGCCGAACAAATATTGCATCTTTTATGATAAAGAGAAGAGCTGCCTGATCCATTCTGTCAAACCCTCACCATGCAGTCTATGGCCCTTCTACCCAGCGAACTTGAAAGATGCATACAATTGGGAAATGGCAAAAGATGCATGTCCTGGCATCAACCCTGATTGTTCTTTTGAGGATTTTGTAAAGGAGTCTAAGGGGTAGGACTACTTATATTAAATCATCTCATTGCGAAGACGCAGAGTACGCAGAGATTCTGCATGCTTGATATGGATAGGCAACCTTCAGCGACGCCTCATGAGGAATTGCTCAAGATTATTTGAAAAAAGCCTTGAGGAAAACAAAAACGCGTTTGTTGTTTTCCTAAGGCCGTTTTCACAATGTTCAAGATTTCAGAAATCTTGAACCCCGCTGCGCGGGAATCTTGAGCAACTCTTAGTTCGTTATACATTTTAGTTCACTCTAAGAACGGGCTTCCTCCGTGTTCTCTGTGCCTCTAGTGAGTGAAGCGAACGGGTGGTGAATAATTTTGCGAGGATTTCTTTTGTCAGCGTCAGTCTGCGGTTAATCCAGAATGAATTTTTTCAGCCAATTCATTGATCTTATCTATCCGCCCAGGTGCTCCATCTGCGAAAAGTTCCTTTGGAAAAACAGGGCAAAAAAGGATCAACAGGAACTCCTTTTTTGTAACCCTTGTTTCGATGGTTTTTCTGAGATAACCCCTCCCCTATGCCCCACATGTGGCAGGCCCTTTGCGTCAGAGGTGGATGAAAATCATCTTTGTGGGGATTGCCTCAGCAAACGGCCTTACTATGATACGATGCGAGCCCCTTACCTTTTCGAGGGAGGCATTATGGAGGCCATTCATCAATTCAAGTATGCCAGGAAAAGTTATCTCGCTAACTCTTTAGGTTTTCTCCTGGCCTCGTTTGCTAGGAAATGGTTGCACAGAGCGGACAGCTTCTTAATGATGCCGGTCCCACTTCACCCTAAGAGATTACGCGAAAGGAATTTCAACCAGAGCCTGCTCCTGGCGCGCTATGCCGCTCCTTTCCTCGACCTAGAACTGGACTTTCTCTCCCTGAAAAGGATAAGATACACCCAACCCCAGACTGGTCTAAAAAGTGATGAAAGGAGGAAGAATGTCCGTGGGGCATTTGAGATTGATGACAGGAAGGCTGTAAAAGGTCGATCCGTTTTGTTGGTGGATGACGTGACGACCACGGGCAACACCCTGAATGAGTGCGCCCGAACGCTCAAAAGGGCAGGCTCTAAAGAGGTGTTTTGTCTCGCACTGGCCAGAACCTC
>JASFEQ010000052.1:0-16234 GCA_050124735.1 Desulfobacteraceae bacterium
CAGGGCAAATGAATCATTAAGATGAACCTCTTCTGAGAACCATAAGCGGCCCACGCCCCCATTTTATACAGACTGCGTCACAGCTACACAAAGTTGTCATTCCGGGCGAGCCCCGCAAGCTTGCCCCGTACATGATGCGGGGTTGGGCGAGACCCGGAATCCAGGAAAGTGGCAGAAAATCAAATCATTATGGATCCCGGCTCGCATCCCGCTCCGCGGGATTTGGCCGGGATGACAAAATGCCACTAAGTCTCGTAGCACGCCGATCGTCGAAACACCTTTGGTTGGATGAGGTGAAGAAAAAATCGAAAGGAAAGATAAACGAAATGAGTATCTGGTGGTTTCTATTGTTTATTGTTGTTTGGATCGTGCTTCAGGTATATGTCTTGCCCAAATTGGGGATTTCCACCTGAATGAGACAGAGTTGCCAGTTGGGCGACCCAGAGGAAAAGAAAAAACTGGATCAAACCTTGTAAATACGACAGGAGATTCCCCTCAGATTAACACTTCCGAGGGAAGGTTCGTAGGGGGGGTCATTCTTTGTCAACATGTTGATGTTGGAGGTTTTCCAGTCATAGAGCCCTGCTGCATCTCTCTCTGGAAACCACCATGCATGTTCTCCCAGGACAACATTCGGATGCAAGCCCGAATTTAAATTCACCTTGAACTTTGCCCTCCCCTGCTTGTTTTCCACCCAGATCCAATCACTTTCCCGTACACCCATATTTTTGGCCGTGTCAGGATGCAGGTCCGCCATTGGTTCCGGGTTTTTCTTCCGCAGCGAGGGAAGGTTTCTATTCATGGAGTGGAAAAAGACATGGATCTTGGCGGACGTGAGTACCAAGTCCAATTCTTCTTCTGAGTCATCATCCAGAGGAGAAAAAACGGGTAAAGGTGGATACCCGTTTTTTTCCATCCATGAAGAGTAGAGCTCGACCTTTCCTGATGGGGTGCGGAATCCTTTTTTCTTGAACTCCTCATAGGTCTTGTTCTCCGCAATCATCCCCATCTTCTTCATCTCCTGAAAACCCATACCAGAAGGCTCCAGCAGATAGTTGATACACGCCTCTTCATCTTTCCAAAATGGATCTTCCAGACCCAATCTCATGGCCAACTCATTGAGGATCTTTACATCGGAGAGACATTCAACTGGGGGTTCGACAATTTTGGGCCTCGCCAGGATCTTTCCCCAAGGTTGACCGTAATAACCCAGGTCATCAAACTCAAAATGGGCTGCCACAGGCAAGACCATATCCGCCAATTGCGCGGTTGGTGTCATAAACAACTCAGCGACCACCAGAAAATCCACCTTTTCAAGGCCCCTGAAGGTCTCCTCAGCGTTTGGATATCCCATGAGGGGATTCGTTCCTTGGGCATATGCAAAATCTATTTTATAGGGATCCTCATGAAGCATCGCCTTTATAGCGAGATGATAGGGGGTAAAGCCGAGCATGGAGGAAAGCTTATGGTTGGCCCCAATCATCTTATGGCGGATCTCCCTATATTTATTCGTGAGCATGAACTGGGTTGGTCTCACTGCTCTGGGTGTAGAAGCCTTGATATTGCCTCCTGGTCTGTCCAGATTGCCACTCAACGCCATGAGTATGAGTAAGGCACGGGCTGTTTGAACGTTGTTAATGGTATGATCAATGGCATTTCCCCAAAGGATGCAGGCGGAACCGGCACGGGCATATAATCTGCTCGTCTTCTTAATATCCTCCTGGGAAATCCATGTTTCCTTTTCAATATCGCCCAGCGAATATGACTTGACATGTGTCCTCAACGCATCAAATCCAACCGTCCACGCTTCAACAAATTCTCGATCATACAACTCATCCTCTATGATCACCTTCATCATCCCTAACGCGAGAAGTAGATCTGTGCCTGGTTTGATTTGGAGGTGAATCTCTGATCTGGAAGCCAGATTGCTTTTGCGCGGATCGATCAAGGCATACCTAGATCCTCTCTGTACAGTTAGGCCCACCTCGGGGGCCAGAACGCCATCGGCATTTGTGGCAAGATGGTTGGCGCCCCATACGAGAATCAGTTCTGGGAGATGTTCAAGATCGGGGTGAGGATAAAATCCGTTTGTCAGAATTGAAGCGCCCAGCCTTGGTGCGAAACAGACGGTGCCCGTGGCCGCCACGTTAGGGCTACCAAAACTATGGGCGAACCGATAAAGAAGCATGTTCTCTAGTCCCCTGGGAGTCCCTTGGAGAAACAGGGCTTTTTCAGGCTCCGAGCGGTTTTTGCAGGCTACCAATTTCTCCGTAATTGTTTCAAAGGCCTCATCCCAAGAAATCCTTTTCCACTGGTTTTCACCTTTTTCCCCGATTCTTTTTTGGGGGTATTTCAGTCGATTCGGATGATAGAGGCGTTCCCCATGGGCAAGGCCTTTGGCACAGACATATCCCCTTGTAAAGGAATCTGGGTCTCCCTTGATTTTAGTAACCCTTCCCTCTTCAATATGTACCAACAGACCACAGCCGCCATGATCCATACGTCCGCACGAGGCCTTTTCTATCCGCTCCATTACTTATATCTCCCTCGAATCTAAGATATGTATTTCTGGCAAGACGACTACCTGGAAGTCTCCATATAAGCTAGGCAATCAGGATTAGTCCGATAAAATAGGGCTGATATTCCTCCGGAAAATCCTGGAGAAAGGCGCAAGGCCCAAGCATATGATACTCCCACCCTAACTGAGCCGCCAATTTCAAAAAATCAATGGAAAAGAATTGCTCTACACTTGGTTTGGCTTTATAGGGGAAACGGCATCTACCTACCTTAATCTCCTGGCAGTCCCTGAATTCTTCGCAATACTCCTGAAGGCAGGGACCAAAGTGGCAATTGACGGCAAAATAATGCCCATCATAAAAGGCAGCCCTCTCTATCAAATCGCCCATCCCATAGACATACCGCAAAATCGAGCCTGAGGCATGATAGTATTCTTTACTCCTCAAGGCCTCAAAGTGAGAGGGACCCGTGAAGTATGGCATTCTTTCCTTGGGGAGGTTGACCCGATAAACGATGGTCCATTCATAGGCGTTGAGGTATTCCTTAGCTTTTTGATAATCACCTTGAATATGGGGAGGACAACTTCCGCTCCGACCATAAGCGGGGCACTTGGGATGAGAACATTTCAAAATGACCCGCGGATCCTGTGGAATGTCTTGGGCCCGCACGACCTTTGCTTCATCAGCCCCTTCATCGAGCAACATTTGGACATAAGTATTGAGACGATCCTGTAAAATCTCGGGGCTACATGGTATCCGCGCAGAGGGAATACGTGGAAGCTTGGTTTCATCTGGAATTCCTGGTTTAGGAGGTGGATTGTCAAACATCTTTGTCAATAAGTCTTCACCACGTGGTTTCATAGGATCCTCCTAATCCTAGTTTTTTCTGTTTACCCGTTGTGACATCAAACAAAAGAATGGGCGCACAATCACCTATCTGTCCTCCTCGCTCTCCCTCAGAGCCTGCTCAAATTCTTGGAAAAACGTGTCCTTTTGCTTCCAATCCGGGCCGAAAATTGTATTAAAAGAGGCCCCAAGTCGATCAAAGAGCTTTTTCCATACGGGCTTTCCACCCCCAAGAACCACATCAGCCAAGAAATCCTCTAGCTCTGGCATCTTTTCCTTGGGCAGAAAAGAAACGGCCCCAAGTTTTATGGATTTCTTCAGGGCCTCTGGTGTGAGGGCATGGGCCGTGAGCATAACGGTTGGAAAGCCCCTCTCTACTGCAGTCTTCAGGAGTTCAAAACCATTAACCCCCATGATGTCCAGGATGACAATATCAAAGGTATAACTTAAGAGGTGTTGAATCGCCGTATCATAGTCCTGTGCCGTGTGAACCGTGCACATATCCAGTACTTCCACTACGGTATCGACGATGTCTGGTTCGTCATCCACCACGAGGATCGCCTTGTCTTTCAAAAGGTCTTCTGAGTTCATAGTAGCCCCACTTGTTTCATTAAAATCATCTTTTGAACAAAAATTCCTGGGTTTCTCTGTTATTTCCCTTTGTACTCAGGTTTTCTCTTCTCGAAAAAGGCGGCTATTCCTTCCTTCTTGTCATCACTGATAACGGTCAAATTGGCCAGAGCGGTCTCCAGAACAAGGCCCGTTTCCAGATCTGTCTCAGTACCGTACTTCACCGCAAAAAGGGTCATCTTGACTGCCAGAGGGCCTTTGCTCGCAATCTTTTTTGCCACCTCGATCGCCTTTTCCATGAGCTCATCGGGTTTAACCATGAGGTTGACCAATCCAAATTCCACTGCCTTGGCCGCATCAATCATATCACCTGTTAGGAGATACCACAGCGCCCGACCTTTCCCGATCAGTCTAGCAAGTCTTTGAGTGCCCCCATACCCAGGAACAACGCCCAGCCCCAGTTCTGGCAAGCCCAATTTGGTCTTTTCTGAGGCGATCCTTAACGTGCAGGACATGGCCAGTTCAAGCCCACCCCCGAGAGCCAGGCCGTTTATGGCGGCTATGCTGGCCTTGCCCAAAGTTTCGATCTCATGGTTCATTTGATGACCCGTCCTCAAAAAATCAAATCCTTCTTTCAGGCCCAGGTCCTTTATCTCCCCAACATCAGCGCCTGCCCCAAAGGCCTTTTCACCGGCACCCGTAATGATCAAAACCTTTATGGCCTCATCTGCCTTCACGTCCGCCAAAACGGATCGAATTTCTTTGATCGTTTCAGTATTCAAGGCATTGAGGGCCTTTGGACGATCAAGGGTCAGTACGCCAACACCCTCTTCTGTTTTGAATTGAATATTCTTGTACGCCATTTTTCACCTGCCTTTCTTCAAAATACCCGTATCGCATGTTTAAACGCTGTTGCTCAATCCAAAATTTAACCACAAATCCTAGGCACAAATGATTGTTGATTCATTGGGTGATGATGCCTTTTCTGAAATGCCTGGCGGGAGGCCTTCGTCCTTTTCTTCGCGCTCGCTCCGCTCCGCTCAGTCCCCAACTTTGTTGGGTCCCCGGTTTCGGGACTTATCACTGGGGGAAACCGCAGTTCACGCGCCAACTGGGAGCGCGGGAGAATGCGGAGGGGGCAAAACTCCCCCGCAGATAAGTCACTGAAAAGACCAGGCCGGGAGCCTCGGTATGAAAGAAAAGGCATTATCACCCTCAAATTACAGGAACTGTAAGGATTTGAGCAACAGCATGCCTATCTTTATGAGCCCTCATATTTAGGCTTTCTTTTCTCCAAAAAGGCCTTCAGCCCCTCCTTACTATCTTTGGATGCGAAACATGCACCCAGGCATAGGCCTTCAATCCTCAGCCCGGTGGCCAGGTCAACCTCCAGGCCTTCATTGACGGCCCTGAGCGCATACTTCATGGCGATAGGGCTCTTTTCACAAAGCGTCCCTGCCCACTCGCCGCATTCATCCATTAAACGACCCGCAGGAACGACCTTGTTGACCAGTCCTATCCGGTTAGCCTCCTCGGCATCTATGATCTTTCCCATCAAGATCAACTCTGCCGCCCTCGCCCTACCCACGAGCCTTGGAAGTCTCTGCGTGCCTCCAGCCCCAGGGATAATTCCCAAATTGATCTCTAACTGACCCATCTTGGCCTTCTCTGATGCCACCCGCAATGTACAGGCGAGGGCAATTTCGCATCCCACGCCAAAGGCGTAGCCGTTGATGCCTGCGATCGAAGGAATGGCCAAGCCATGAATTCGGTTAAGCAAACCCTGTCTTTTTAGAGACGTTTCAATTCCGCTCAGCGGTGTCCTTTGGCTCAGCTCCTTTATATCAGAACCAGATAGGAATGACTTCTCTCCTGCTCCCGTAAGGATTAGGCATCGAATATCCTTATCTCCCTCAATTTCATCCAAAGCCTTCGCCAAGCCATCCACCATGGGAGCATTAAGGGCATTGTGCACCTCGGGACGATTGAAAGTAATCGTGGCAACCGCCTGGTCCTTTTCAAAAACAATTTCCTGAGCGGACATCACTCACTTCCCTTCCTGACTATAATCATAGAATCCCCTGCCCGTCTCCCGACCAGCCAAGCCGGCCCGAACCAAATTCTTCACCCACACGGGCATACGAAACCTTTCACCCAGTTGCTCTGCCATATATTCCGTGACATGGAGAAGTAGCGGAATCCCATTTAGAAAATCAAAGAGTTGAAATGGCCCCATGGGGTGACCCAGACCCAACTTTGCCCCCGTATCAACATCCTCAACAGAGCCTACCCCTTCTTCCACGATCCTTGCGGCCTCACAGGTCAAGGCATTTAGCAACCGATTCACAATAAACGCAGGACTATCAGCGGAGACAATGGGGGTCTTTCCCATGAGCTTGGCCAGTTCCTTGACCTGCTCAACAGTCTCATCCGACGTCAATGTTCCGCGGACCACCTCCACAAGCCTCATGATGGGCACTGGGTTGAAAAAATGCATCCCGGCTACACGCTCAGGCCTCTTGGTCACGGAGGCGATCTCTGAAACGGAAAGAGAGGAAGTATTGGTCAAAATCAGGGCCTCCTCTGATGCGACTTGTTTGTCAAACTTCTTGAACATCTCTTTTTTGAGATCCATATCTTCAAACACGGCCTCAATGAGCACGTCGGCATCGGATATATTGTCAAGATCCGTTGAAAACTCCATTCTGGAAAGGATGGCGTCCCTATTTTCTGCTTCGATCTTTCCCTTGGAGACCAATCCTTCAAGATTTTTCTCCACAGCCTTTAATCCTTTTTCGATGATCTTTTTATTCGAATCTATGCCATACACACTAAATCCAGCCTGGGAAAAGGCCTGCGAAATACTCATTCCCACCTTGCCCACACCGACTACCTTCAGATTGATCTCCTTTGAAATTTTCATCATCCACTCCTCCTTATCAGATATTATTAGTGTCCGAAAGTGTTGGCTTTTGATCCCGTTTACTTGCAGACGGTGCCGGTCTCCGTCTCAAACGGCTGTGGCCCCCTAAATCACCCCATCATTTGCCAGTTGTTCGATCTCAGATGATGTGTAACCAAGACTGATCAATATTCCTTGGGTATGCTGCCCAAAAAAAGGGGCCGGAGATCTTCTGAAGTTCAGCGCCTCAGAAAATTTGGCTGGAAACCCAATCTGTATCGTTTCTCCCCTCTGCGCGTCTTCCATGCTCGTAATGGTTTTCCGCTCCCTTAAATGCCCGTCATTTAAAGTCTCTTCGGGCGTCAAGACGGGGGTAATACAGGTGTCCACCTCTTCAAAAAGCTCCAACCATTCCTGCTGCGTTTTGCTGGCAAACAGATCCTTAACCTCTTCAGTCGGTTGCTCACCCTCCTTGTATGGTATCAGATGATTTGGGATCCAATCTTCTCTCCCAACGGCTATGCAGAAATTTCTCCAGAACTTCTCTTCCAATGCCCCCAGCGCGATAAATTTTCCGTCCAAAGTCTTGAACGTGTTGTAACACAGAGTAGATCCACGAAGGTTATAGGGACGAGCTTGCTGCCCCTTTTCTTGAGCCAAGGCTTCCGCCAAGTTGAGAAGGTTCAGGGAAGTCAGAAGATCTGTCTGGGCCAGATCAAGGTATTGCCCCTTTCCAGTTCGTTCTCTACCCAAGATTGCGGCAATAATGGTCAGGGCTGTGAAAACCCCGCCTCCCGCCATATCGCCAAAAGGGATTCCAGGAATGACTGGCCTTCCCGTGTGCTCACCGGTACACCCCAAGATGCCTGAAATGGCGAGATAATTAATGTCGTGTCCAGCCTTATCACGGTAAGGACCGGTCTGGCCATATCCCGTTGCCGAGCAATAGACAATGTCCCGTTTCAAATGGCGAATCTCTTCATATCCCAAGCCCAACCTTTCCATCACACCGGGACGAAAACTCTCCAGCAAAACATCATGAGTCGTGACCAGCCTCTTAAATATCTCCTTCCCTCTCTCATCCTTAAGATTTAGTTTCATGCTCCTTTTGTTCCGATTGGCCATGACAAACGCAATACTTTCTGTCGTACGGGAACTGTCTCCCCACCGGCCGTAGTCACCCTGCTTGGGTTCTTCGATCTTGAGGACCTCGGCCCCCAAGTCGCCCAGTATCATCGTACAATATTGATAGGGCAAGAGGCGCGTGCAATCCAGGACCTTAATTCCTTTCAACGGCTGATACATGGATTCTTCTTTCTCTTTACTTCTTAATGAGATTGTCAAAAAAACGGCTTCTTAGAGGCTGTTGGAAAATGTCCATTTGCAAGGCTTCCGAAATCCCGAGGAATGAGGCGCACGTAAAAGTACGCCGCAATGACGAGGGATGAGGGTAACGCAGCCCTTCGATACTTCGACATTGCTCAGCATCGACCCTGAGCTGTGTCGAAGGGTCGACTTTACTCAGCGCCGTGAGCCTGTCGAACGGCTTGTCGAATGGCAGATGGGCGTTTTCCGACAGCATCAATATCATTTTTTATCGGTTTGCTTTCCTATATCCCAAAGCATCCGTGGCGATGATCATTTTTAGGATATTGGCTGAGCCCTCCAGGATCTGGTTCAGTTTGGCATCCCTCAGCAATCTCTCCACGGGATATTCGGTCGAATATCCGTATGCCCCTAGTATTCTGAGGGCACTATCCGCCACCCTTGAGGCCACGTCGCTTGCGTAGTACTTGGCCATGCAGGTCTCAAGGGTATTGTGTGTGTTGCCGGCATCCTTTTGCATGGCACATCGGTAGGTGAGCAGTCGCGCCGCCTCTGTTTCCACGATCATGCGGCCCAACTCCTCCTGGACCATCTGGAACTTCCCAATGGGCTTACCGAATTGCTCCCGTTGGTTAGCATACTTCAAAGACTCTTCGATTAGACCCTGGCTCATACCAAGAGCGCCTGCCGCGGCCGTCAATCGCGTGTTGTCCAGCCCGCGCATGGCATATTCGAAACCCCTTCCCTCTTCCCCCAGCATATTTTCCGAAGGCACTTCAACATCCTCAATAAATATCTCTCCAGTGGGACAAGCATGCCACCCCATTTTCTCTGCCGTGGAGCCGATGCTAATCCCATCAGAATGCATATCCACAATGAAAGCGCTTATGCCTTTGTGCTTTTTGGAGGCGTCCGTATAGGCATAGATAATTCCCACGTCAGCCACCTGGGCATAGGTGATCCAGGTCTTTGAACCGTTCAAAGTATATTTGTCTCCCTTTCTTGTGGCCTTGGTTCTCATGGCTGCCACGTCGGTGCCGGCGTTCGGCTCGGTAATCCCAATACAACCCAGGTGCTCGGCGCTGATCAGTTTGGCAATATACTTCTTTTTCTGCTCTTCTGTGCCAAATTGGAAGATCTCTCTGGCCGTACCCATGGTCTGCATATTAAAGGCGGCCCTAAGAGAGCCGCCTGTCTTGGCGATTTCCTCTGTGACCACGGTATGGGCCAGAAACCCCAGGTTCGAACCTCCATACGCTTCAGGGATGGGACAACCAAAAAAGCCTAGCTCCCCCATCTTTCTTACCAGATCTCTTTGAAAGGCATGGCTCTTATCATCATCGGCCATCCGTGGCACAATCTCTTTTTGGGCAAATTTCCGCGCTGTATCCTGAATCGCTTTAATCTCTTCGCTCAACTCAAAAGCCATCCTTCCGTATCCTCCTACCAGAACTAATAAGTTTTTTAGGCACTTTAGTCACTTTAGACACTTATAATGGTATATTCCCATGTTTTTTCTTTGGTCTTGTCTTGCGTTTTCCCTTAATCAGCATGAGCGATTTTATCAAAACTGGCCTGGTGTCTCTGGGTTCTATGATGTCGTTGATGTGCCTCAATGCCGCCGCCCTATGGGTATCCACATATTTTTCATGATAGTATTGGTATAGGGCTTGGATCTCTTCCTTATCTTTTGCCTCGGCAATTTCCTTCCTAAATATGATGCTGGCAGCCGTTTTGGGCGCCACACTGGAAATCTCAGCCCCTGGCCAGGCGTAAACAAAATCAGCGCCAAGATATTGACTCCCCATGGCAATATAGGCGCCTGCATAGGCCTTTCTCACAATAACAGTAACCATGGGTACGGTGGCCTCCGCATAGGCATGGAGCAACTTGGCACCTTTATAGATCATACCGCCTTGCTCCATTTCTTTTCCAATAAGATAAGCCGGGGTGTCCTGAAAGCTAATGATGGGGATATTGAAGGCATCACAGAACCGAACAAACCGTGCTCCTTTCTCGGCGCCTTTGATATCAATCACGCCACCCAAATGGTTTGGTTGATTCGCAACGACGCCCACAACGTGTCCAGAAAGCCTCGCAAAACCTGTAATCATATTCTTTGCAAACCCAGGTTTCATCTCGAAGAATTCCTGTTTATCGAAAACCGGGTGAATCACTCGGTGCATGTCATAGGGTTTTTGTGATTCCTCGGGGAGCACCTCATTTAGCTCATCCGCGCACCTATTTACGTCATCATCGTTTGGGCTATAAGGTGGAGGCTCGTGACAGCTGAGCGGCAGGAAATCTACAAGCCTCCGGACATCCTCGAGTATCTCCTCCTCTGTATCTCTCAACACATCCACCAGCCCGCTCTTTTCCGCGTGCATGACCGCCCCGCCCAACTCCTCGTCACTGATTTCTTTGCCCGTCTGGGCCTTCACAAAGGCAGGCCCTGCAATGTAGATGGCACTCTTTTTTGTCATAAAAAAGAAATCGGTGAGGCCCGGCGAATAGGCCTGCCCCCCAGCCACCACGCCCAGAATGATAGAGATTTGGGGAATCACACCAGAATAAATGCTATTCCTTTTAAAGAGCTGGCCAAACATCGCCATGGGCCCCAGTGTTTCATGTAATCTCAATCCTCCGGAGTGGCAAATGCCGATCACGGGCACACCAGCTTCGGCTGCCGTATCCATCAGAGCGCATATCTTTTTCCCATGCATCTCACCGTACGTGCCACCCAACGCCGAAAAATCCTGGGCATAGACACAGACTTTTCTTCCGTTGATCTCCCCAAAGCCTGTAATGACACCTTCGGCAGGGATCTCCTTCTTATCCATCCCAAAATCCTGATAATGATGGGTAGCGAGCATATCAAGCTCAAAAAAACTCTCCGCATCCAGGAGTTTGTCTATCCTCTCCCGAGGAGGGAGCATCCCTTTATCATAAAAAAGCCTCTGTTTTGCTTCAGGGCTTGCTCCCTCGATGATTTTTCTCTTTTTTTGGCGCAGGGTCTCAATTTTGTCCATGTTTTCACCTTTTGAAAGCGTACAAAAGAATACCTATGGCAAAGTGCTCAGGCACTGCCCAAATCCATATTAAATCGTTAGGGAAGAACGTGGCTTGCGGCAAGGGTTGCCCAATAAGATCAAGTTATGTAACAGGAGTGCTCTTCTGAACTTTTCAATCTCATAGTGTTTTTCACTCTGCATTGCTCTAGCGAGAATGGACCGTGACCCCTTTCCTCAAAATGCCTGAAAAAAGTATATTAATCATATGTTCGGCCACTTCTTCTATGGAAAGCCTTCTCCTGTCTCTAAACCAGCGATACGCCCAGTTCATCGTTGCGAAGATACAAAAAGTCACCACGGTCTGATCAACTTCATTCGTAAAACCTTTCTCTTTAAGCTCATCAATTCGATTGTAATAGATATCAAATATTTGACGTTGTTGAGCGAGTGCTTTTTTCCGCAGTGGCGTGGGTAGCTGATATTGTTCTTCGACGTAAATCTTAATCTCCTTCCGTTTCTCCTTGATGAGGCAAACCTGCCTGAAAATCATTTCCCGAAGGCACACAATGGGGTCAGCATGCCTCCTGGCCACTTTTTGAAGCTCTTCTATAAGCGTTGAACCAATATCCTCAATGATGCTGTATAGGATTTCATCTTTATTCCTAAAATGTATATAGACCGTAGAATTGGTCACCCCCACAGCCCGGACAATATCCCGGATTGAGGCCTTTACGAAGCCATGTTCATAAAAAAGATCTGTTGCCTTCTTTAAGATCTTTTTTTTCGTATTAGATCTCTTCACCCGCTCACATTCTCTCTGGATTAATGACCATTTATATTGTAAATGTATGAACGTTCGTTTCTAGTGCAGAACCCCGCGCTTGTCAAGAGAAATGTTCAAACCGGGCGAGCTCTATTTTTCTTGACACGTTTTTTTCTTAAAGGTAATGCTACGAACGAACATTCGTTATACCTTTTATGGCCCTATTCCTGGTTCGTGAATAGTCCAATAAAGTTTCAAAAGCACTTTTTGATTTTGCTTGTTATGAATGATATTGAGACCACCAACTATAAAATGGCGAAGAAATTTTATAACTTGCTGACAGGAGGCATTCACAATGATCGGTATCACTTCTTTTGGCGCTTATATCCCTTTTCTCAGGCTAAACCGCAGTGCCATAGCCAACAGACTCAAAGGTGAAAGGCCTTTTGCCAATTTTGACGAGGACAGTATTACCATGGCCGTGGCCGCTGTGCTGGATTGCCTGCGCGGGGTTGAACGCGATTCAGTAGACGGACTCTATTTTGCGTCAACAACTTTCCCCTACAACGAGAAGCAGGCCGCTACAACTGTGGCTGCGGCTGCAGACTTGCGTCGTGACATCATGACCGCAGATTATGCCAATACATTGAAGGCAGGTACCACCGCCTTGAGGTCTGCGGCAGACGCCGTCGCAGCGGGTACAGCGCAGCAGGTCATGGTGGCCGCTGCTGATATCCGGCTGGGAGCCCCTGGGTCCTTCTTGGAACAGGGCTTAGGAGACGGGGCCGCGGCCATTCTTATGGGCAAAGACAATGTCGTTGCCACCTTGGAGGAGAGCTACTCTGTCTGTCATGAGATAATGGACATATGGCGCATTGATAAGGGCCCCTATATCCGTTCATGGGAGACCAGGTTCACCGCTACAGAGGGGTATCAGCATACAATGATGGAGGCGGTAACAGGGATTCTCAAAAAGACGGGTCTGAAGCCTGGTGACATCACCAAGGCTGTTTTCTACACCCCTGACGCAAGGGCATCGGCTCGTCTCGCCGGACGACTGGGATTTGATCCCAAGTCCCAGCTGCAGGATCCCTTATTTGGTTTTATAGGGGACGCGGGCACACCGTATGCGATGATGCTGTTGGTGGCTGCCCTTGAAGGTTCGCAACCGGGCGATATCCTCTTGTTGGCCAACTATGGCAATGGCGCAGATGCCTTTATCTTCAAGGTGACCGATAAGATCAAGGATACTGTCCCCCGAGGTGGAATAAAACAGCATCTGGAATCCAAGCAGCTTGTTGAGGACTACCGCACCTATCTCTATTGTCGCGGCATTCTACCGGGGATAGAGTCCATCTACCCCATACCCTACGGGCATACCTCAGCCCCTGCCCTGTTTAGAGAAGTGAACCAGAATCTGCGACTTCATGGTGGAAAGTGCGAGAACTGCGGGACCGTGCAATATCCTCCCCAGCGGACATGTGTTAAATGTCGCACCAAAGACCGATTTCAACCGGTCAGGTTCTCTGATAAATTAGGCAAAGTCTTTACATTTTCTATGGATAACGTCTCAAGCATCATTGATTCCCCTGCGGTCATCGCCGTTATTGACTTTGAGGGTGGAGGCCGAATGGAATGCTTTATGACGGATCATATGGTAAAAGAGGTTAAGATTAGTCAAGGCGATATGATGATCGGGACCGATGTGGAGATGACTTTCAGAAGACTGTTTGAGCGAGAAGAGATCATTAATTATTTCTGGAAGGCACGGCCGGTAAGATTTTAGCGGAGCGATACTGGATACTGGCCTCCGGATGCTGGATAAGTTTAAAGACAATATTTTTCTCCTAAATTTAAACGAAGTGCAACGATATATGTTACGAAAAACTGTGAAGGTTTTGAGGAGGAAGTAGAATGGAAAGTATCAAAGATAAGGTGGCCATCGTCGGGATGGGCTGCACCAAATTTGGTGAACTCTGGGACAAAAGCCCGGATGATCTAATGGTTGAGGCCTGTTACGAGGCCTTTGAGGATGCAGGCTTGGGTCCAGAGGACATTCAAGCCGCATGGTTTGCCAGCCTTGTGACGGGCTGTACTGGATCCAGATTGGCCAACGCCATAAAGCTTAATTATGTGCCCATTACTAGAGTGGAGAACTTTTGTTGTGGCGGTACGGATGCCCTGAGAAATGCCTGCTATGGTGTCGCCTCAGGGGCCTTTGATATTGCCCTTGCCGTGGGCGTGGAGAAACTTAAAGATGCCTACGGCGGCTTCGGACAGTTTTTGACAGGTCCTTTTGAGACCAGCAAGGTGGATGTGGATCTGCCTCCCGTTAATATGTTTGCCCAGTTTGCCACAAGGTATTTCTATCATTACGACATTCCCATAGAGGAGGGGAAGAGCATCCTCGCAAAGATCGCTGTAAAAAACCACCATAACGGGACCATGAGTCCCAAAGCCCATCTTCAAAGAGAGGTCACGGAGGAACAGGTTCTAAAGTCTCCCATAATTTCCTGGCCTCTGAGCCTTTTTGACTGCTGCGGACTCAGTGACGGGGGGGCAGCGGCCATCGTGACAACACCTGAGATCGCAAAGAGCCTGAGGAAAGACTTCATCCTTGTGAAGGGACTTGGCTTGGCCAATGGGGCTGGTCAGGGGCTTTTAGACAGCGATTATGGATTCACATCCATGCCGGAGAATGTGGAGTGTGCCCAAATGGCCTATGATCAGGCAGGGATTAAAGACCCCCGCAACGAGATCGATGTGGCCATTGTCCACGATTGTTTCACCAGCACGGAACTTATTCTTTATGAAGACCTGGGGTTCAGCCCCCGGGGTAAGGCCAGAGAAGACGTGGAAGCGGGAACATTTACACTGGAGGGAGACCTTCCCGTCAATACAGACGGAGGGCTGAAATGTTTTGGGCATCCCCTTTCTGCAAGCGGGCTCAGAATGGTCTATGAAGTCTATAAGCAACTTCAAGAAAAGGCGGGTCCTCGTCAACTAAAGGATGCCAGACTGGGCCTAACCCACAATCTGGGGGGGCTGCCCACCTATTTCAATTGTGCTGTGGCAATCTTTGGCCGAGACGTAGGTTGATCTCTTCTTTCCATTTGTAAAGAAGCTTAATGGCAAAAAATAGTACTCAGATGCAGGAGGGTCAGGGACTCTCCTTCTTTTTTGCTCCGAAGAGCGTGGCGGTTGTGGGCGCTTCCGGCAGACCTGGCTCTTGGGGATACCGGATTGCAGATGGGTTACTGGCGCGTGGATATGAGGGTGCCCTATATCTGGTCAACCCCAACGCGCGAGAAATACTCGGTGTAAAGGCCTATCCCAGACTTGACCAGGTGCCTGGAGAGGTGGAATTGGTGATCATCGCCATCCCCGCAGATAAGCTTTGGGACACCTTAGAAGCGTGTGCCAAGAAAGGCGTCCGGGGGATTGTAATCATCTCGTCAGGTTTTGGAGAGGCCCTCGGTGAAGAGGGAAAGCAAATAGAAGAAGAGATGGCGGAGTTTTGCAGGGGGAATGGGATTCGCCTTATAGGGCCCAACGTGAGCGGAGTCTACAACCTGCACCGAGGTTTCTGTGCGTCAGGGGAAAATCCCCGCAACATGAGATCCTCAAATATGAGCTTCATATGCCAGGGTGGCTTTGCGATCCACAATATTGTAATTCGCGGCCGTTCAAAGGGAATTGGCCTTGGAAAATTCGTCCACACAGGGAATGAAGCAGATCTGCAATGTACAGACTTTTTAGAATTTTTGGGCGAGGATCCCGAGACCCACGTGATCCTTATGTACATTGAGGGGATCAAAGAGCCAAGGCGCTTTCTCCAAATCGCTCGGCGCATCACCCCCAAAAAACCCATCATTGTCTACAAAGGGGGGATGAGCAGGGCCGGGAATCGGGCCGCAGCATCTCACACCGGGGCACTGGCCGGAAGCATAGACATTTACCGCGCCCTCTTCAGGCAGAGCGGGTGTATCATGGCCCCGACTTTTGAGACTATTTTAGAGTTGGGGCATGCCTTCACATTCTATCCCCAACTCAAAGGTTTAAGCGTCGGGATTGTCACGATGGGCGGCTCTTGGGGCGTGATGTTGACCGATTATATTTCCCGTAAAGGATTTCGCGTTCCTGAACTATCCCCTTCCCTTCAGGAAAGTCTTCGCGTTCTCGGTATGCCTTACAGGGCATCCACAAGTAACCCCGTCGATTTCGGTGCCGCCGGATTTACCTTGGTGAAGGAAGCGAGGCTTTCCATCATGGACGCCCTCCTCTCCAGCACGGATATCCA
>JASFEQ010000053.1:0-15955 GCA_050124735.1 Desulfobacteraceae bacterium
ATTTTGAACGGCATCTTCCAGGTAGTGGTGGCCGTTCAGGGCATGTCCTTTGAGGGCGACAAAGAGGTGTCCCGGCTTGATCTGGCGTGAATCGTACGCCAAGCCTCCAATCTCCTGTTCCGGATCCGGTAACATCATATGTCTTCAGCCCCTCTAATAAATGGATTAGTTTCATCACAATTGGTCACTTGTCATTGGTCATTAGTCATTTGCTTTTAGGTCCTGAGTAAGCTCACATCTGATGGTCAGGTGTGGCCTGTTCACATGAGTTAGAAGCCAATTGTCTAATCTTGCACTTGCAATCTATCATCTTGGTGGTCTGAAACTCACCTTGACGGATTTTATCTTTTTCAGAGAAGACCCGGGCCGGGGCGTCTGTTTGACAGCGAGCCCTGTGCCCTCCAGGACAACATTCAGGCCGAGAGCCCTTCCTCCTCTCAAAACCTCGCGCATACTTTGGCCCTTGAAATCGGGGAGTCGTCCAGGCTTTTCTGATAACGTCTTTGGTCGTTGAATTAACCTTGATACGCGCGGCCCTTGCGTCTCCGGCTCCATGTTCGCCAGGGCAAGTTTAACCTGAGGCGTGATCCTGAGATAATTAAGCGCCCAGCTGCCCACCTCCTGAAACGCAGGACCAGCGACTAAACCGCCGTATGCCTTTCCTTTGGGTTCATCCACCGTCATCAGGATCACCATCCTGGGCTTGTCTGCCGGTACAAAACCGACAAAGATGGCCACATAGTCCTTTTTAGAATAGGACTTGGTCTGGGGGTCCACCTTCTGGGAGGTCCCCGTCTTTCCCGCCACCCTATATCCACTGATGGCTGCAAGAGGGGCTGTCCCATCTTCGCTCACGACGCCCTCCAGTATTCGAGCCACATTTTTCGCTGTCTGAGGCGAAATGACCCTCCTGATCACCCGGGGTTTCATCTCTTTAACCACACGACCCGATTGATCCTTTATCGCCTTGACCACAAACGGGCGCATCAGTTTGCCCCCATTGGCTATGGCTGCCATGGCGACTGTAAGTTGAAGGGAGCTCGCAGTCATGCCCTGCCCAAAAAAGATGTTGGCCCGGTCGATCTCTTTCGCCTGTTTAGAGGGCCTTATAAATCCACTCCTCTCTCCGCTTAGATCAATCCCAGTCTCGCTGCCAAAGCCAAATTTTTTCAGATAGGTCACGAATTTCTTGTAACCCAGCTTCTGGCCTATTTTCACGGCTCCAATATTGCTTGAGAAGACAACAATGTCCGACACCGTCAATGTGCCAAACCCTTTGGTGTCATGAATGATGTGATTGGCGAACTTGAATTCCCCCTGTTCACAGTAAAACGTGGTCCTGGGAGACACGATCCGGCTCTCAAGGGCTGCTGCCAAAAGGAAGGCCTTGACGGTAGAACCCGGCTCATAGGAATCTGTGATGGTCCGGTTTCTCCATTGATGGGGCTTGTATTTCCAGAAGATATTGGGATTAAAGAGAGGGACCACAGCCATGGCGAGAATTTCCCCTGTCTCAGGATTCAATATGATGCAGTGACCGCTCTTTGCTCTGGTTTTTGTAACGGCCCTCATTATGGCCTGCTGGGCCCTGTACTGGATGTCCTTGTCGATGGTGAGGACAAGATCATACATTTCAGGGCCTTTGGATGTGGGCCTGCTAATATAGAAAGGACGTCCGAGGGCATCCCGCATCTTCACCAAGGTGTGCTGAGGCCCTTTTAGAACGGGATCATACTTCATTTCCAGACCTTCAAGACCCTGGTTATCAGCACCGGCAAATCCAATGAGGTGAGCGGCGATTTCCCTTCCCGGATAATAGCGCCTGGTCTCGGTGGTGAATCCAACCCCATCTATTCCCAAAGCCCTCACTCGTCTGACTTCTTTGGGTGAGATTTTTCTCTTAATCCATACGAAAGGACGTTTGCTTCGCAGGAGGCCCAGGGTTTTCCGTCGATTCAGATTCAGGGTCCGGGACAGTTTTTTGGCCGCGTCGTTTTTTCTCTTTACAAGGTTTGGGTGGGCATAGACTGAGTCCACTTCAACACTGACGGCCAGTTCATGTCCTTCCCGGTCATAAATGGTGCCCCGTTTAGGGAGAAGTTTGATGGTCCCCCTGTAGCCCGCACGCGCAATAGAGGCCAGTCTATCCCTTTCGAGAACTTGAAGTTGATAGGCTCTTGCCAGAATGGTTCCCATTCCAGCCAGAAAAAAGAGGGCCACGAGATAAATTCTAAATCGGATCCACTTTTTTTCCTTTACCTTCATGGCAAGAAAACGATTTGCTCTGGCAAGGGCTGTTTAAGGCCCAAGCGACGGGTGGCCCTTTCCAGGTTTTGAGGTGATTTTAGTGTGGCCAGTTCAACCCTTAACTTCTGATTGAGCTCCTTGAGCTTCAGTTCTTCCTGTTGCAAGCGGCTCAGGTCGTAGCCGATTTGAGTCCCTTCAAAGTTAGACCAGACATAACCTATACCGCTCCCCATGAAGACGAAAAGCAGGAAGGCGATGAGAAAGATTTGTCGGGGAGAAATGAAGGCTCTCCTTTTCCTGGACCTCTTGTTCCCCACCCGGATACCTGTCTTGGCATTCCGTTTTCTTTGAACCTCGGATGGTTTCATGGGTCTAACCATTTCAAATCCTTTCTGCTGCCCTTAACGTGGCGCTTCGAGCCCTTGGGTTCATCTCAACTTCCCGCAGGGCGGGTTTGGTTCCTTTTTTGTGCACCCGCTTAAAAAGGGGTACTTTGCCGCATCCGCAATAAGGAAGATCGGAGGGGCAGGTACATCCCTTCTCCCAGTTCATCATAGCCTGCTTGACCATCCTGTCTTCAAGGGAATGATAGGAGATGATGACCAACCGCCCTCCCTCATTCAGGAGGGGGGGCACCCTATCCAGCAAGACCTTTAGGTTTTCTAGTTCTTTGTTCACAGCGATTCTCAAGGCCTGAAATGTTCGGGTCGCTGGATGTCTTGCTCGAGGGTGATGAGAGACGGGGATCACAGACTGGATCAGGTCAGCCAGGTGAAGGGATGAGTCAATAGGCCCTTTTCTGCGTTCTCTATCAATGGATTTGACAATCTTCCGTGCCCTCTTTTCTTCTCCATACTCACGCAGTATCTTCTCAAGCTCCCTAGGGGAAAGGATGTTTATCATGTTGTGGGCAGTGAGCTTGTCATCCAGGTCCATCCTCATATCAAGCCGCTCATCCCGATTAAAACTAAATCCCCTCCCGGATTTCTCCAGTTGATGGGATGAAATCCCAAGGTCTAGGAAGATGCCATGGACCCTTTCAATACCCAGACCTTGGAGGACTTCGATCAGTTCAGCGTAGTTGCCCTTAAGAACCGTAACCCTCTCACCCAGCGGGGATAGTCTTTCTCTGGATAGCCTGACAGCCTCTGAGTCCCTGTCCAGGCAGATTAATCTGCCTTTTGAGCTTATCTTCTCTCCTATGGCTTTGCTGTGCCCCCCATTTCCAACCGTTCCATCCACGTAAATTCCATCCTTCGCTGTAATCAGATCCCTTACAACCTCCTGGACCAGGACCGGTTGGTGAGGGTACTCCAATTTCACCCCCTTTAGATTCCCAGTTCAGAGAGGGACTGGCTTACTTCGGGGAACTTAGCCATGGCCCTCTGGAATTCCTTCTCCCATCTTTCCTTGTCCCAAATCTCAAACAGTCTTAATTCCCCGACAAGTACCACTTCTCTTTTCAGCTCCGCGATCTCCCTTAGATCCTGGGGTATGGTGATTCTTCCCTGTTTCAGGGGACATTCCTGTGCGCCGGAGATGAAATAGCGACGATAGGTGTTTACGGCCTTATCAAAAAGGGAGAGATTGGCGGCCTTTTCTTCAATGACTCTCCAGTCGTCTCGAGCGAAGGCCCAAAGGCAGTTGTGCTGGTTTGTCAAAACCAGCCAACCATCATTCTTCTTCTCCAGGACTTCCTTGAAGCGAGCAGGGATAGCTAACCGGCCTTTTTCATCGAGATTATGTTTTGAACGTCCCCTAAACATATGGCTAATACCTAACGACTATGGCACTTTGTGCCACTTTATTACACTTTGTGACACTTTACAGCCAAAAATCCATGTTTGTCAAGGGAAAAGTAGGGGGAATTAAATAAATATAATATAAGATAATTAGCTATATGCAATATATGGTGGTTGAAGCATTGTGAGGCACAGAATAAGGGTATGGGAATAAATCCTCAAAAAAAGAGTTTATGCAAGGGGGATAAACATTAGTCCCCTCAAATTTCGCCTATCGCTATCAAAGAAGGCAGAATTTTCCTTTTCTAATTAATTTTCAGAAGCACCCAAGTTTTCCAAGAGGCGGGCGGGAGATTGGGTAAAAGGGGACGTTTTCAGAAGGTCTCCACTTAACCGGATGCGGTACATAAATAATAGACCAGAGAGGCGATGTAGAAGAGGATAAAGAAGATGTTCAAGACCAATCCTGAGTAGGCATAATCCTTATCGCCAAGTTTCTCAATGAACGGGACCGACTTGAGGGATAGGGTAAGGCCCAGGATTAGGATCAGAGGGATAACCGTGACAAAGGGCACCCAGAACTGGAAAGGAAGTGAGTCCTTGTCAAGGCCTAGCACAAGAAGGGAGGCGAGTCCCGCAGCCACAAAAGGCAGCAGGAAGCCAGCTATCGCCCGATTATTTGTTTTTCTGAATCCAGGGAATATCTTCAAATTAGCCCTTTGTTCACCCCGTTCTGTTGAGTCCTCCCATCTTGGTGCTGGACATTTCTGACTCGAAACCTTATAAGCAATAATAGCCCATGAGTAAACGCTTTAGTGGATAAAAAGGAGGTTCAATCATGGCCGAGTTGATCGTCTGGAAAAACAAGCGCATGGACAAATTGCGAAGGGATATGGATCGCATGTGCACCAGGGTATGCGACGAGTTTGGGATTCCCCTTCTCTTAGAAACTGCCGCGGAGCTCCCTTCCATAGATGTATCCGAGACCGAGGATAGCGTCATTCTCAGGGCGGAGGTTCCGGATATAAATCCAGAGGATTTGGATATCTCCATTAGGGATGATACCTTGAGTATCAAGGGAGAAACAAAGCAAGAGTTCGTAGAAGAGAGCGGAGGATATCAGAGAACGGAGAAGAGATATGGCGCATTCTCTCGTACCCTTCAACTCCCCTGCAGGATAGACTTGAATGATGTGAAAGCCACGTACAAGGAAGGCATACTGAATATTGTTATGCCTAAATGTAGGCCTGAGCAAGCCAGGGAGATCAAAGTAAAAGTAAAGGAATAACTCACCTTCCGTTGTATCTTGTCTCATTTGCTCGTCTATCTTCTGGCCAGTGACCCCAGTGGAATAATCCCGACAGGGCGCGCCCCGGTTGAGTAGGCTGACGCCCCAGGGAAAAATTCTTCGATTTCACGGGGTAAACATTTCACGGGGTAGGAATACCACGAGACAAGCACGCCAGGCAAATTGGGAATGACTTACGAAAAATAGGAGGAGGGAATAGATGCCAAGGAAAAAGCCGGATAAAGAGGTGCCCCTTGAAAAACTCAGATGGAGGCTCGACCCAGCCGCGTTGCCATTTAAAACCACAGAGGATCTTAAACCCCTTAAAGAGATTATCGGACAGAAGAGGGGGGTGGCGGCCTTTCGCTTTGGAATGGGTATGGATAAACCGGGCTACAATGTGTTTGTCACCGGTGCGCCAGGGTCAGGAAGAATGTCCACGGTTCGCAAACTGCTGGAAGAGCTGTCCAAGAAAAAGGGGGAGGTGCCGGATGATCTCTGTTATGTGAACAACTTCAAAAATTCCGAAGCCCCCATTCTATTGCGGCTCCAGGCAGCGGTGGGGCAGAAGTTTAAGAAAGACGTGCACGATCTTGTGGAGACCCTGAAAAGACAGGTCCCGCAGTTTTTTGAGAGCCAGGACTATCTCAACCGAAAAAAAGAGATTCTGGAGGAGTATGAAACAAAGGGCAAAAGTTTCTTCAAGGAGCTGGATCAGAAGGTGAGAGAAGAGGGCTTTGCCCTTGTGGACGTCCAGGTGGGGCAGATTAAGCGACCTGAGGTGATGCCCCTGGTGGATGGAAACCCCACGCACATCGATCAATTGGAAGAGCTGGTAGAGAAGGGCAGGTTCCCCAAAGAGGAGTTTGAGCAGATGCGGGAGAAGCAGGGCAAGCTGAGGGAACAGATTGACCAGATCTTTCTCGAACTGAGGGATTTGCAGAAAGAGGTCCAGGAGACGGTTGAGAAGATGGATCGCCTGATGTTCATGAAGATGGCCACAGACCTGGCGGAACCTGTAAGAGGAAAATATAAGAGCGACAGGATCGATAAATACTTCAAAGACATGCTGGAGGATATGGCGGATAATCTGCAAATCTTCGCCCAACAGAGCCAGCAAGCCGTACCGGGCATGCCCTTTTTACTCCCCCAGGGCGACCCCTTTGAATCCTATCGGGTGAATCTTCTCGTGGATAATGCGGATCAGAAGGGGCCTCCGGTTGTCACGGAAACCTACCCCACGTATAGAAATTTGTTCGGAAGTATAGAGAGAGTCGTTGATCGGAGCGGGGTCTGGAGGACAGATTTCAGCAAGATCAAGACAGGGTCCTTGGTCAAGGCCAATGGGGGCTATCTCGTCATCAATCTTCTCGATGCCATTGTGGAGCCGGGTGTCTGGCCGGCCCTGAAGAGGGCCCTGAAGACCAAGAAGATGGAGATCCAGACCTATGATCCCTTTTATCTGTTCACCACCACACAGATGAAACCAGAGCCCATTGACATGGATGTAAAGGTGGTCCTTATCTCGGATTCCTATGTCTATCATCTCCTCAACTTCTATGACGAAGATGTGCCAAAGATTTTCAAGGTGAGGGCAGATTTTGACACCTCCATGGACAAAAACGAGGATTCCATCCGTCAGCTCGCAGAGTTTATCAAAATGAAAAAGGACGAAGATAATCTGAGGCCTTTTGACAGAACGGCCGTGTCCGCGCTTGTAGAGCAAGCCGTTCGGATGGCAGGAAGGCAGGAAAAGATCTCCACTAGTTTCCCCAACATAACAGATCTCATTCGGGAGGCCGATTACTGGGCAGAGCAGGATGGCCAATCGGCAGTCCAAGAGAAGCATGTGGATCGGGCCATTGATGCACGGATCTACAGGTCCAATATGGTGGAAGAGCACATTCAGGAAATGATTGATCGTGGGACCCTAATGATCGATGTGGATGGTGCCGTAGTGGGTCAGGTCAATGGACTCGCTGTCTACAGCATGGGAGACTACATGTTTGGGAAGCCTTCACGGATCACTGTTTCCACCTCCATGGGGCGCGCGGGCATAATAAACATTGAAAGAGAAGCGGACATGTCCGGCAGCACCCACAACAAGGGTGTTCTTATCTTGAGCGGATATCTGAGGAAGAAGTATGCGCAGGATAAACCTCTGTCCATGAGTGCCAGCATCGCCTTTGAACAGTCTTATAGTGGGGTGGACGGGGACAGCGCCTCCTCCACTGAAATCTACGCACTGCTATCCAGTCTTTCGGGTGTTCCCCTCAGGCAAGATATAGCGGTTACAGGATCCGTAAACCAGAACGGAGAAGTGCAGGCCATTGGTGGCGTCAACCACAAGATAGAGGGATTCTATGACTGCTGCCAGAAAGAGGGGTTAACGGGTAAGCAGGGGGTGATGATCCCGGAAAGCAATGTGAAAGATCTCATGCTCCGCAAAGATGTGGTTGAGGCCGTGAAGAAAAAGAAGTTCCACGTCTATGCGGTAAAGACCATTGACGAGGGGATCGAGATCCTGACCGGGAAAAGGGCGGGAGAAATGAAACCTGACGGGGCCTACCCCAAAGGGACCATGAATGCCTTGGTCAATGAAAAGCTGAAAGAATTGGCCGAAGGGCTGAAGAAATTTGGTGAGGAGGAGAAAAAGGAGGGAAAGAAGGGGAGCGGGAGAAAGAGAAAGAGCAGCAAGAAGTGAGTCCGTATGCATCGAGACGAAATCTCCCTTGAAAGCCCCATAGATGCCAAGATTGCCTGGGCCGAGAAGCGTTACCACGAGGTCAAAGGTGAGTTGCGCGGGGATCAAGAAATCCCGCTGCTTTTAGATAAACTCAAAGGGGCCATCCACGCCTCACACAAGGAGATGGCTGAGGCGGGTGTGGTGAACGAATGTAGAGATTGTGAAGAGAGGGAAGGGGGATCGTGCTGCGGCTCCGGACTGGAGAACAGATATGATGGTTCCCTCCTTCTCATAAATCTTCTGCTGGGCGTCAAGTTGCCCAGACAGGGGTATGACCCTTCAAGCTGTTTCTTTCTGGGAGCGCAGGGTTGCCTTCTTCTGGCTCGCCACGTGATCTGTGTCAATTATCTCTGCAAGAAAATAACAGAGCGCATAGACGCTGAAAAGATTGCTGCCCTTCAGGAAAAAGAGGGGGTGGAGCTGGAACGCCTCTTTCACCTGCAAGAAAAGATCAAGGAAAAGATTAGATGATCCATTGAGGCTGTCGGAAAAAGCCCATCTGCCGTTCGACAAGCCGTTCGACAAGCTCACGGTCGATGCTGAGCAATGTCGAAGCGTCGAAGGGCTGCGTTATCCTCATCCCTCGTCACTGCGGCGTACTCCTATGTACGCCTCATTCCTCGGGATTTCGGAAGCCTTAAATATGGACATTTTCCATCAGCCTCTGAGAAGCCGGTTTTTCGAAAGTCTCTTTAGAAATTTACATCTAAGTGCTCCAATGTCCATGCTAGATGACGAGTTAAGAAAGACCCTTTTGAAGGTTGCGCAATTCTATGACCAGAGGAAGGTGGCCCACAAGGGGTATTTGGGTTTCAGGCAATCCAGTGACCTGACAAGACTTGTTGCCTGCATCGAACATTTGATCCAACATTCCCTCCTGATTCCCCAACAATCCTTGTTTCTTGATATGGGCTGTGCAGACGGGAGGGTCAATGTCTTGCTAAGCTATGTGGTCAAACAGTCTGTTGGCATAGAAGTGCATGACTGGATTCTGGACGAGTATGCGCCATTGAAAAAGGCGCTGGAAGGTACTCTCAGGGAACATCATTTTCAACCCCTTCCCCACAATATCTCCTTAATTCATGGCGATACCCTCGATGGGGGCGTTCATGAGACCATGACAGAAAAGACAGGCAGGACTTTTGAGGAGTTTGACCTGTTCTACACCTATCTCACCATGTATGAAGAGTTTGCCGAGTTGATCGCCCGAAAGGCCAAGAGGGGGGCGGTGTACATGATCTATGGACTGGAAAAGGTGCTGCCCAAATTGGATGGTCTCCAATTGCTGACCCCTGGAAGACTCATACAAGGGATCATCGCCCTCTACCAGAAAATATAACAGATCATCACTTCATCTCTTCCCTATTCCAACCTTTCGTGATTAAATGCTCGTGATTTACAAAAACATGACAAGATGCGCCGCCTTACATTGTTTAGTCGGTTGAAAACCCCTCCCGTAGAGCGGGATGGTATCGTTGAGCTTTGCTGGTGAAATGATGATTCACTATACGTCTCGGTAAAGCCACTCGTTTGTGCCTCCGTGAGGACATGCCCCATTTCTCTCTCCGGGCCGTAGGCAAGGCCATATCCTCACTTCACACCTCTGCAGGGTGTAATCAAAGCCAGGCCCTTTGGGCCTCCGGCTCGTAGCGCCTACGCCTCGGACAGCCAGGATTATTTGCTTTCGTAGGGTGGGGTTTAATGCCCCACCGAAGGGCATACACAAGAAGCCATGAGCAGAGCAATTCGAATAGACGGCCGCTATGGTGAGGGAGGCGGGCAAATCCTCAGAACATCTCTTGCCCTGGCATCCCTGCTCCGAAGGCCTCTGGAAATGCATCACATACGGGGCGGTCGAAGGAAGCCGGGGTTGAGGCCCCAGCACCTCATGGCAGTGAAGGCTATGGCGTCAATCACTGGCGGCAAAGTGAAAGGAGACGAGCCGGGATCCGTGCACCTGTTTTTTGAACCGGAGCAAATCAGCCCAGGGAGCTACAGCTTTGATGTGGGGACGGCGGGCTCCACTTCTCTGGTGCTTCAGACCATGATCCCAGCCCTGCTTTTTGGAAAAGGTGTATCCAGGGTTCTCGTTACGGGCGGCACACATGTCTCCTGGAGTCCGTGCTTTCACTATTTGAGGCGGGTTTTCGCGCCCGCGCTGGAAGGGATGGGGAGTGTCCTGACCCTGGACATCGAGCGTTGGGGTTGGTATCCCAAAGGTGGTGGGAAGATCAAAGCAGGGATTTCACCCGTCTCCAGGCTCCATTCCACTGAGCGCGCACAGAGGGGAGAGCTGAAGGAGATTCGTGTGCTCTCCGCCGTGTCAAATCTTCCCATGAGCATTGGCGAGAGACAAAGAGATCAAGTGATCAGACGTTTCGATAGCCACGGTTTCAAAACACCCCGAGTGGAGATAGTGAATGCGCCTTCGCAGGGCACAGGCACTTTAGTCTTCCTGATGTGCAGTTTTGAAGGAGGAACAGCGGGTTTTAGTTCTTTGGGCCAAAAAGGAAAGCGGGCTGAAAAGGTGGCCGATGATGCCTGTTCAGAGCTCTTCCATTTCCTGGCCTCCGGCGCAGCGGTCGACGAGCATCTGGCTGATCAGTTGGTTCTTTACATGGCCTTGGCCAAAGGCCGGTCTTCAATGGTTACAGAGAGGATAACAGCGCATTTGAAGACCAGCATGTGGGTTGTTGAACAATTCCTTCCTGTGACGTTTCGGGCGGATGAAATAAAAGGGATCGTGAGTGTTGAGGGCGTGGGCTTTAGCCCAGCACAGTGATATACCGAGAATCTTTTTTATTTTGTATCTGTGGAATATACTTTCTACGCAACTGATATTGTGATATTGACAGATAGCTCGTTTCTTGGCATATGACCACATAGGCACATTCAGAAAGGAAGCCCATGACCTCCTTGGATAACAAAGTGATAATCATCATCGGGCCCCGGAGCCTGCAAAACGGGCTGATGGGCCATTTTTTGGAGGAGAAGACCGGGGCGAAGTGTTCGGCCATAGCCGACCCCTCCCGAATACCGGCCATGGACGACGGGGAAGGCAGTGACACGAGGCTTATCCTCGGTGATTGTCTGGAAAAAGATCTGGATAGCTGTATAGCAGATCTGGAATCCTACGGTGAGGCTATTCTGTCAAGGGACTATGTGGTCCTCTTTAATGTGAGCCCGGGTTTGAAGATTGAAGAGAATGCTTTGAGACGCGGGGTGAAGGGATTTTTCTATGAACAGGACCCCTTAGAGGTGTTTCCTAGGGGATTGGGGGCCATTCTCAATGGGGAAATCTGGGTATCCAGGGATATTATGACCAAGTTCATTCCAGATGACAAAGGCCCTGACCCCGCCCAAATGGAGGCCTCCATCCTAACTCCCAGGGAAATCGAAATACTTTCTCTTGTGGCCATTGGGGCCAAGAATGAGGAGATTGCAGAAAAACTCTATATCAGCAGCAATACGGTCAAGACACACATCTACAATATTTTCAAAAAAATTGACGTTCCCAACCGCCTCCAGGCAGCCCTATGGGCAGCCAAAAACCTCTAGTCCCTAATAAAAAAGTACTATCCACCACGTGCCTTTCTCATACTATTTTATTAGTCATTGCTCGCGAAAATCCCCATAAAATCATACTTTACTTATTCTATATTTAGGGCTTTATATGGGGAGCCCCTTAATTCGCTCGGCTTGGCGCGGGGCGCTTGACTGAGTTCAGTCCCGGGCGTGCCTTAAGGCTTCCAGATCCCGGTTTTCAGTTGCCAAAAACCCTCCCTAAGGGGAAAAAATTAGGAGACAAACCCTATGGAAAAGACAAAAGAGAGAAGAAAGTTGCAGAGGTTCCGTCTTGAGATTCCTGCCAAAATTGAGGTGATAAGCGCAGGAAAGCAAAAAGGGACCATCGAAGTCCTGACAAGTGACATATGCGCGGGTGGGGCATATTTTCAGACCCCAAAACCACTCCCCGAGGGGACTCAGGTCAAAATAGACATGGTTCTGCCCCTGGAACACCTGAGAAAGGTGTCTGAGGAATACAATCGCGCCTATATAAAGGTATCTGGAACCGTTTTGAGAACTGAGTCATCAGGGATGGCCGTATCTTTTGATGAGGATTACGAGCTTGGCCCCTATAAAGAGGACCCAGGGGATGCATCGTAAGTAAGACAAACTCAATAACAAGCATCTTCCCGTTCCTCCGCCCCGCAATCCCTTATCCCTTTCATTTTACCTGTCCATAAAGAGATATGAACCCCTCCAGGCATGCTCTCTTCAGGGAAAAGCACCCAACATTTAATGAGAAAGTATTAAGAAATTATGACCTCCCTCCTCAATTCTAATGCGGACGTCTTATCTGTTGCGACCAGAAAAATACGAAAAAAACCATACTTTCTACCGATTGTCCCTTCACGCAAGGTTTTGTAAGCTATATAGCGTTTTGCCCCTTGATTCGTTCCACTTGCAGACCCCCGGAGCGGAAAAATCGAAATTGGGAGGAGATTTTTAATGGTGAGCATCATAAAGAAGGAGAGAAGGAAATTAGGAAGGTTCAGGCTCGAAATTCCCGCCAAAATTGAAATGATTGGTTCTGAATGGGGGAAAGTAGGGCGTGATTTAAGAACGAGTAACATAAGCTCTGGCGGGGCCTTTTTCCATACCGAACAACCTCTACCCGAAGGGACCCCAGTCAAAATAGACCTCATCCTTTCCCTCGAAAAACTGAAAAAGCTGGAAAATGACCACAGGCAGGCCTACATAAAAATGACGGGAAAGGTTCTGCGGTCTGAATCAAAAGGGATGGCTATAAGTTTTGATCAGAAATATGTCATTCGCCCTTTGAGGGAAAAGCGAAAGGAGAACACCTCTGAGTTGCGGTCTCCCCTTTAAAAGCATGGGGGCCACAGAGCAGTTGCCGTTCGTCTGAGAATGCGCCCGTGGGCAACAAAAAGAAGGTAGGGGGCAGAACCAGAAAATCAGGACGAAGAGGCGCTCCAATACTTCTTTGCTACTTCCATCCCCAGGTCAAATGCCTTCAGATTGGATTCCAAAAATGCCTTTTTGGTGGAATTGGAGAGGATCTCTTTCATAGACTCTTCCGTGACGGCCGTTTCCGCCGAACCAATCAAGGCTCCCAACATCACCATATTTAAAGAGAGAGGGTTGCCCGCCTCTTCTGCCAATTCATTGCCGTTCAAGGCGATCACCCGCTCCACTTTTGTCTCAATCAGATCCAACACTTCATCCACAGCGGGATACCTGCCCTGTCCCACAGTGACAGTAAAGGGAGGGAGGGGTTGGGTATTGGTAATCACAAGGGTGTCATTATTGCACTTCCCGAGCGTCCTCATGGTCTCTAAAGGCTCGAACCCCACCAGCACATCCGCCTCTCCATTTGAGACAATGGGGCTGGTCACATTCCCCATCAGGACGGCGGACTCCACCACGCCTCCCCTCTGGGCCATCCCATGTATTTCACTGACCACGGCAGGAATCCCCATGGAAAGCGCGGCCTCCCCCAGAAGTCTGGAGGCCAGCAGGTTACCCTGTCCACCCACGCCAACAAACACACACCTTTTTGTTTCCATATCATTCTCCCTTAATAAAATCGTTTCACGATTTTATATAACGCAGCTCCGCTGCTAGCGATGGAAATTGCTAGCTATATTGGAGCATTGAACATAATGTGATGAGCAACGAAGTTGCGTTGTATAAATCAGTCGAACGAAGTGAGATTAATTTATTCCCTTACCGGCAAAATGGCATTTTCCGGACAGATCTGTGCGCATACAGAACAGCCCGTACAGAGGTTCTTGTCAATGGCCACCTGGTCCCCATCCAGAAACATGGCAGGGCAGGCCAGCTGGTTGATGCAGACACGATGGTCCTTGCATTTGTTGAGATTCACATAAAAGGGTCTGGTCCTCTTTCTCTCACCAATGGCCCTCGCAAAAAGAGGGCAGTACTCCCTCGATACAATAACAGAAATACCATCAAATGCCACGGAGGCTTTAACGGCCTCAATGGTCTTTTTCACCTTAAAGGGCTGGACCACATGGACATCTTCTACCCCACAGCCCCGCACCACACCTTCAATGGAGACTCGGGTCCGCTCAACGCCCAGGGGTTCCGTATCCACCCCCGGGTGGGGTTGATGGCCTGTCATGGCCGTGGTTCCGTTATCTAGAATCACCAGTGTGAATTTGTGGTTGTTGTGCACGGCATTGATCAGTCCAGTGATGCCTGAATGAAAGAAGGTGGAGTCGCCGATGAAAGAAACCACCTTTTGATCTGTGGCCTGGGCAAATCCGCAAGAGGAACTAACGGATGACCCCATGCAGATGAGGAAGTCTGCCATGGAAATGGGCGGTAGGAGGCCGAGTGTGTAGCAACCTATATCAGAAGGATGAATGGTATCCGTGCCATAAACCTGCTTTACGGCATAATAGGTGGCCCTGTGCGGACAACCAGCGCAGAGGTTGGGTGGTCTACCCGGAAGCTCCGGGAGATCAGACATGTCCACCGTGGCGGCACCCTTGTAATCCACTTGAAAAAATTCAGCAATGGCCTCTCTGACCAAACGGGGATCATATTCAAAGAGACGGGATAGCTGCCCCACATCTTTCCCTTTTATGGGCAACATAAGGCCGTTTTCCTGCGCAATGGCCTTCAGGTCGTTCTCCATAACCGGTTCCAACTCTTCCACCACCAAAACCTTTTCCACTTGGCTCAGGAATTTGGCGCACAGGTTTTTGGGCAAGGGCCAGGAGAATCCAAGTTTAAGGAGACTCACCTTGTCAGCGATGTTTAGATCAGACAACGCATCTCTCACATAGTTCACACTCACGCCGTTGGCCACAATGCCCCACTTCCCGCCACCTTGGATTTCATTATAGGGGGACCTCTCAGACTTGGCGAAGGCCCGATCAAATTTATCCAGCAACTCTTTGTGCAATTTTCTGGCGACTGCTGGCACGGCCACCCAGTGAAAAGGATTCTTTTCGAATACGGCCTTTAATTTGGTGGGCGTTAACTCTCCCAATTTCACAGAGCCCCTGATGTGGTTGAGCCTTGTGGTGGTTCTCAGGAGGATGGGAAGCTGGAGCGCCTCAGACAGATCAAAAGCAGCCACTGTCATGTCCTTCATTTCCTGGGTGTTGGTTGGCTCGAGCATGGGGAGTGCAGATAACCGGGCGTAGTAGCGGTTGTCCTGTTCGTTCTGGCTAGAAAACAGAGAAGGATCGTCAGCAGTGACGATGACCATTCCCCCCTTGACACCCTCATAGGCGAGTGTCATCAAGGGATCCGCAGCCACATTCAAGCCCACGTGCTTCATGGTCACCATGGTCCTGAGACCCGAGACTGCTGCGCCGGCTCCCACCTCTAAAGCCACCTTTTCATTGGTAGAGTACTCGAAGTACAGCTCTTTTTTCTCTCGGCTGATATTAAAAAATTGTTCCGGGATCTCAGAAGATGGCGTTCCAGGATAGCAGGTTGCAAAAGCCACACCCGCCTCCAGGGCCCCACGGGCGATGGCCTCGTTGCCCAGGAGGAGCAGTTCTTTTCCCGGAGAATCTAAAAGTAGTTTATGCATATCTTCCCCCTAAAAAAGTAAATGGCGAGTTCCACAAGCCGGCATAACCTTTTTTGTCTTCTTTGTGGCGGCAAGTTGGAGCTATCCACTGGTCTTAAAGGTCTCAGTGATTCCCCCAAATTTCTTTCGTAACTTGGGCTTTTCAATCTTACCGGTGGGATTTCTCGGGACATCATCAAAGAAGACCTGTCTGGGTCTTTTATATCTTGGAAGAGATTCACAGTATTGATACACCTCTTCCTCATTCATCTCTTGCCCCGGCTTCAGCTTTATAATGGCCGCCCCTATCTCTCCCAGACGTTCATCCGGAATGCCGATGACCGCCGCATCCTGGA
>JASFEQ010000054.1:0-15939 GCA_050124735.1 Desulfobacteraceae bacterium
CGGAATTTATCCTTTTTGGTTACTGACTTAAGTATGGTTCGCGTCAAAGCAGATGAGGTTGTGCCATCAATCAGACGGAAACAATGCGGGAGTAAATTCCACGGTTAATGATCCCTACTTAGTGTTGGAGGAAGGCAAAAAATACTTTTATGCCTCCAAGGGGCAAAAATCATACCAAGTCCCATCTCCCAAAAAGCACCCCAAGGATTCCGAAGGGTTAAGCACACAGCACCATAAAGCCCATGAATACTGTGTAAAAAGATGCCGACTTCTGTGAAAACAAATGTCCAATTGTGGTAAGGCTTTTCATACTTCCACACATTAACTGACACACAAGAAGGATTTTATTTTAGTGTTTATAGATATCCAGACGGATTTACCTCCCTTCTTTGCGCATCTCCTGTGCGCTTTTAACACGCACACAATGTCACATGCCTTGTAGCCTCCCTTTTCTCAGAGGGCCATGCCAAACTGTCTAAGACAGTACAAGGTATGATGTATAAAGGCCTTTCACTGATTCTTACTCCCAGATTCCAAAAACAGACAAGCCCCCGCAAGGTTCTCAGAACCCTTTGGGGGCTTTGGTATTTGCACCTTCGGGTAACCTTTTCTCATCCTCCGCTACGGAAGATTGAGGTTGTGATATAGGTTACCTTTGAACGAGTGAAAAACGACTGGAGGCCGAATTTAATTGAAACGCAGCCCGCACGCCTTTTTCCCCTGCCGCGAATAACGGGTTTCTCAAACCTCGACGAGTTTGGTCCTTCGACGGTCTCGTCCACGTCGCCTTTCAGGGATGTGGGCCGCATAAGTGAAGCGTCGACGATCAAGGCCCGAGCGTCTCTCTTGACTTATGCCTGGTATGAATTCCTCTTCATACACATCCAGGTCATAAGCCACATTCCCGTCTCTCCATGAAAATAGTTTTTGAAGGTTCCTCTTGGCCATCCTTAAATACCCCCTTCCTAAGACGAACTCACGTCCACTTATAGACTTTCAAGTTGCGTGCCAGAAGAGAGGATAGCGTTTTCCCTGATTTGAAATGTGCCCTAAATCTTCGTTCCAGGAGGTTTTGACAGGGTTTTGTCGCGATGTGGTTTTTTTGTGTTTGCTCATTGGCACCATCTTAACCACGCAGAACAGGCGGGTTGGTGCACATTTAAAAGGGCGCTATGCACTGAATTATGTGCAGACGAAGGCTGTCATTCGTCATTTGTCATTTGTAAGCCCGGGGCCCATACGGTAAGGCGAAGAGAGGGTATTTAGGCTGGACGGAACTGGGTGCCGAGACCATGGAAGAACATTCCATTTGGACACGCACAGAGGCCCTGACGAGTCAACTCAAAAACAGGAATTTGCGGGTCACGCAAAGCACTCAATCGCCTCCAACTTGATAGGTATTCATTATTAGGACGGCTTGAGGAATGCAAGAGGGCAGAAAAATTGGGGCTAACTTTACACGCTCTTCAACGCACTGCGGAGCTCGTCAGGTTTCACGCTCAGGGTTCCTCAGCGGTGTACACGACCGCGTGTTTCCCCTTGCGTTTTTTGTTCATATAACCCTCCAAGGGCTTCACGCCCCTTTCGATGATTCGCCCCGAAGGGAGGATGCCGCTTCGCTCCAGATAGTACCTGGACACAAACGGCCTCTCAGAAAGCCCCAATGCGTGGATCGTTTCAGAGACAGGATGGTCGCCCAATTGCAGAAACGCGTCTTTGGGCTTGATGGCGGAACGGGTGGTACACCTCTGCGGTATGGTTGTTTTGAGCAAGTTGCCCTCCTTGACCGAAAAGGTCACGAGGGGCTTTTTGTCTTTCACGGCAACGCCCCGCCTGGCCACGTGCAGGGTCAAAATGTGTCGATCTTTCTCCGACAACCGGCATTCCATGAACTCTGGCGTGATCGTAAAATGCATATCAGCCACAAACTTGGTGTAGCCCCACTCTTGCCTACCTACGTCGCGGGCCAACGTGTTGGTCACGGGAAGATGCATGACCAGCATGCCAAAGTCTGGATACCGGGATTCCAAGAGGGCCGGGATGAAGACTGGGGGGCGTGAGGCGTTGTAGACCGCGGGCAGCACGACAGCCACTTCGCCGTACGGGCCTATGCTGGTATCCATATAATTAAATGCCGCAATCCCCACCATGGCTTTTCTTGCACTTAGCAGCACCGGGTGAAGCCTGTGGGATGGCATAACGGATGTCACCCGGTTAGGGTCCGCCGTGAAAAAGAGGGCAAAAGCATCATCGCGGAAATAGAGAATAGGGAGGTCGAAGCTGAGTTTTCCGTGGGTGACTGTTTTGCGGGCATCGGGGGCTGGAAAAAAGGGGGTCATCGTCTTAACCTGCCAGGTTTATTGAATATATGGGATGTAAGTTATTCGTTATCTGTTATTCGTGTCAAGGAAGAAGCCATACTGGACGAATCGAGCTGCCCGGATCGCGCTGTTTCCCTTAGAGAACAGCCACACCCTCCCCGATCGGGAGGGGGCATCATTCTTCTCAGTTCCTCTAGGCTCTGGAATCCTCAGCTCGATGCAGGTATCAGTCTTCCAGAATCTTGTTGAGAACGTTTGCTGAAACGGCGGCCCCGGGGGCCTCCTCAGGGAGATATAGGAGTGCACCGCCTTTCACCGGACGCGTGGCAATTTTGCCCTCCTGGGCGAGTCGATTCGTCGCCTCAACAGGATCTCTGTCAAAGTACGCTCTAAAGGCCTGGTTGAAGCCACTGTAAACAGAATGGATGCCTTTATAAGGGGGTTGACGGAGCTTCTTAATGGCCCTGACGATAAACTCATATTCGGAAATCTTCTTCTCTCCAAATTCCTCCATGGGATTCCCTCCTCTCCTTAACCTTCTTAGGTTTCAAGATGGAATATCGTCATTTTTTTGGAGATATTGACACAACTTTATATTATTTTACTGTGATTATGGCCTTGTTATCAAATAAGCCTTTTGAAAGTCAAGGGAAACTGAACATCCCAATAGGTTATTACTTATTTGTTATTAGCCATTACATATGGCCCATATGGTAATGAGGGAGAAGAGGGGAGAACGGAAGGCCCGGCAGTCAATCTTGAGGAGGTTCTACAGGGTCAATTCAGTCGTCTGGCTAAGGGCAAAGCATTCCATCTGGCTCTTCTTACTTTGGATGACTTCCTGGCAACCCTGAACCATGGCATCCAGTTCTTCATCTTTTCGGTTAGGGTCGTGGTGGAAGAGTCCGAACCGCTTCACGCAGGCTGCCAGTGCCAGGTTCAGGGCCTCCTTATAAGTGGAATGTCCCCAGGTCTTGGTCGTCTCGTACTGCGCCGAAGTGTACATCGCATCATGGATCAGGAAATCCGCATCCTTTGAGAACGCCACATATTCTTCGAAGCTTCTGCCCTCCCGGTGCCTGTAGCCGAGTTCGTTGTCCGTGAGAAATACGAATGTCTTGCCATCTTCTACGAACTTGTATCCCATGCCCACATTGGGGTGACTCAAGTTGATGGGGAAAACCTCTACCGTATTAACCTGAAAGCTAAGGGCACACTCACCAGAGTAATTGATGTTCGCTTTTAGTTGCTCCAACGGGACAGGGAACAGCGGCGCTCCCATTGCCCTTGAAAGGAGTTTCCTGATATTTCCCTGGGTGGTGGGACATCCCAATAAGTCAATCTTAGCTCCCGCATGGGACACAGGTTTGAAGAATGGAAACCCAATGATGTGATCCAGATGGGAATGGGTGAAGATGACACTATACTCGAATCGATTTTCACTCAGCAGCTTATTTCCCAGGCGCCTAATTCCTGAACCCGCATCCACAATAATGATCTCATCATTCTTGGTTCGAATCTCAAGACAGGTGGTGTCTCCCCCATACTTGAGGTACTCCTCGCCCGATACGGCTATCGAGCCTCGTGCGCCATAGCAACGTATGATCATCTGCCCGCCCCTTCCTCTGATCTACACGCGATTTGTTATCAGATACAGGTCACGAAAAGTCAAGGGAATAGAGAGGACTTATGGTTGATGACGGACGGCAGATGACAGAGGACGGAAGACGGATTGTGAGGAAGATTCAGGTTGAAATACTTCTTGTCAGGTTTTATGTTGATAATAGAGTGACCTGTTTCAGGCTGTCCCAGATGGAAAGCGGCAGGTCTTACATGTCGAGTAAGGAGAGGGAAGATGCCAGCGTCAGAGGGCATCGTGCTAGAGGCCAGCGAAGAGGGCAAGGCAAAGGTATTGCTTGAGGCGAGCGATCCCTGTATTCACTGTGCAGAAGAAATGGATGTGTGTAATTGTTCGGGGGGTAGTTCCAGAGTAATTATCAAGGCCTTGAACGGTCTGGGTGCTTCCGTGGGCGATCTGGTTTCCATAAGTCACAAGCCTGGGGCCTTGCTCAAAAGCATTGCCATTTTTCTTGTGATCCCCGCGGTGGGACTGATTACGGGTCTCATCATCAGTGCCGTCTTAAATCAGAGATACACGGTTGGTCTGAGCGCCACAGCCATCCCTGCGGTGGGAGGCCTTTTGCTGGGAATGGCTATCAGTATGTTGGTCTACAGGCGGATGTCTGCCGATATTCAGCCCTTTATAAGCCACATCATCAGGTCCGGTTTGCAGATCCCCTCATCTATGAGGGTCATGGATCCGGTATGCAACATGGCGGTGGATCCTGCCATGGCGGTGGGACCCATGAGTTATGGTGGCAGGACCTATTATTTCTGTGGCAAAGGCTGTCTGGAAACCTTTATGAAGGCCCCTGGTAGATATGCGGATGCCGGATGACGGAGGACAGATGACAGCCGCCTTTCCATCCTCCGTAGCCCCGCAAACGGGATCTCCGCTTTGCTCCGACAGGCTACTGCGCCCGTCCTCCGTAGCAGACTACTGCGGAGGATGGAGAGGACGGGCGCCTCATGGCTTCGGCGTGCCAAGGAGGACAGAAAGCGAAACCGGATAAAAACTAATCAGCTTATGAGCTCATCAGGTATTTTCACTTTCTCATCAAAAGACACTCATAGGCTTCCTTGATCTCCACAAAATCCCCCTTGTCTCCACCTCTGTCAGGATGTGTTTCTTTGGCCAGTTTCCTGTAGCATCGGATTAGGTCCCGTCGCTCCATCTTTTGGAAATCCTCAGGAGAAATCCCGAGGCACTGACAGGCTTCCCGCTCGGAGACGGACGTGCTCGCGTGAGAACGCTGTGTTCTGTGAAATTGATGTCTCCATCTGAAGTCCTGAACATACTCATCCCAGACGGTGCCTGGATCAAAGGGATGGTCAAAAAATAGAATAAGGTATTTGACCAGATAGGGATGGAGGACGTCTGAACCATCACGCTGTACACCCCTGAAAAACATCTCATCACGGTTTAGCCGGCAAAGGTCCTTCAGAAAATAATGATCCACCTTTTCCGGGTCCAGCGCAACGGGCTGGTTTCGCGCTGGATGATGCGGAAAGTAGGTCTGTAACTCCATGGCGGTATAGAGATAAGCACGTATTTCGTCAGGCGTAAGCACCTGCTCCATACCCTCTATAACGTGCTCGATTTCATCACGGCTTTTTTCCAGAAGCACATTGAGAAATCCCCACGGTCTCCCCTCCAGATTGCCCATATCCACCCGTCCACATCGAAGGTAATGAAGCCGTCTCTTATCAAATGGATGCAATGCCCTCTGGTATTTCAGTAAATCCTCAGGTGTGTATCCCTTCCAACGGCTCTTTCCGTTTCGTGGCCTTTTGAACCTTTCCACGATCCCACGAATATAAGGGTCCATGAAAGGGAGGAAGAGGTCTTCCAGTTCCTCGTCAGAATAGCTCGCCCCCATGGCCCGCAAAGTCTCTTCCAATGACTCCCTTATGTGGAAGCTGTTTCCTCCAGGGTAGACGATATATTCGTTAGGATCGGGACCCAGGTCCAATAACTCCCGATACCTCCAGTAGCCATCATCTCTGTAAGACTCGCAGAGGACGTAATGGTAATGATCTTTAGAGTCTTGTCGTTTCAAGTACAAGGGCTACAGCTCACTTTCCTCTGGCAGGGTATTTGCCCTACACTGTTTTGTCAATCAGGGGGCTTGGGTGACGTGGGGCAGCCATCCAAATCCCGAAGATCCCGAGGCCTATACAGGCTAGAGAAAGCGTGAAAGGCACGAAATAGCTTCCCATCGTGTCGTAGAAGTACCCTCCCAGATAGGCCCCCAACGCCCCCCCCAAACCATATTCTATGGACAACGTGGCTATGATACGGCCAAGAGAGGGACCAGCGAAAAGATCTCCCATGGTGCTGGAGTAGATGGGGCCTAGCCCTCCCTGACCCAGGCCATAGAGGATAGCGAAGGCGTAGAGAATCCAGGGGGCGGAAGTATTTCGCACAAACAAAAAGAGCAACAAACCCAATAAGGCAGCGCCACTTCCCAACGTGAACCCCACTTCCCTTCCAACACGATCCGAGAGAAAGCCAAAGAGGATACCCCCGGCTGACATAAGAAGCCCCACCAATCCCAGGAGGGATGCAGCCAACAGCTGACTGAATCCCGAATCAACCACGTGGACTGTCTGGTGGACCAGCAGCATGTTGGCTGAAAACCCGTGAGAGAAGACCACTACACCTATCCACCAAAAGGCACCGGTGCGAAGGGCCGCCCCAAAGGTCCAATTCTGCGGGGCACTCTCCGCTCGATCCATTTTGGGGGGACCTTCCCGTTGGGCGGCGTCTTTAACGCCCGTTTGGAGATCAAGGCCGTCTGGATATTGGCCCACTTCCGCCGGGGAACGCCTTTGAAAAATTGCTGTTGTAGGGATAATTACGCAGAGGATGATGCCGGCAAGGACCAGGAAGGCAGAACGCCACCCCATGGATTCGATAATCAATTCCGTCAGGGGCAAAATGACCAGAGCGCCTATTCCAATGCCTGACAGGGCCAGACCGCTCGCCAGACCCCTTTTCTGAACGAACCACCTTGGAATAAGGGCCATATGGGGACCGAAACCTATGATGTTTATACCTATGGCAATAAACACCCCGAAGCAGAGATAGAGATGCCAAATGGTGTGAATGCGGCTGGCCGCTATAAGGCCCAACAACAGAAGGGTTGCACCGAGAGGGAAAAGCCTTCGGGGGCTGAATCGATCTATCAAGAATCCTGTGACCAGGGCAAAAGAGGCATGGACGATCATTGCGAGAGAATAGGCCCCTGCGGTCTCGCCCCGACCCCAACCATATTCACCCAGAATAGCCACATAGAAAATTCCAAAAGAGAAACGCGTCCCCAAAGCAAGAAAAAGGGTGATGAAGGTGACTCCCACAATGACCCAACCGTAATAAAACCTATGTGATTTATTGTTCACTCTGTAAAGGCTTTCTATCCATGGGTGTTGCACGAGCGCATCAAGGAGAAAATGGGGCTAGGACTTGATCCTCTTTCAAACCGATATGGGCGGTCGGCGTTCCGCCCAGGGCCTTGCCTCCTCCAGCTGGGCTGCGAGACGAAAGAGGGTGGCCTCGTCCCCGAAGCGCCCCACAAAGTGGGTGCCAACAGGAAGGCTTTCCGCGTTCCAGAAGAGCGGCACACTCATGGCGGGTTGTCCCGTGCAGTTGCAAAGTGGGGTGAAGGGTACAAAGGCCAATGTCCGAAAAAACCCTTGCAGAGGGTCCTCGGGTGGGGAATCAAAGGTTCCAAGGGGAACAGGCGGTTCACCCAGCGTGGGCGTAAGCCACAGGTCGTAATCCACAAGAAAGGAGCCCATGACCCGGCCCAATCCCTGAAGCAGTTGGAGAGCGAGCAAATAATCCGATGCATTCAGCTTGCGCCCCATTTCGCCCAAGGCCCAGGTGAGAGGCTCCACTTTCTCCGCATTCGGGGGTTGGCCGGTCATGCGCGCTATGCCGTCGAGCGTGGAGGCGACCCCCGCCGACCAGACGGCTAAGAAGGCCTGTGCCATAGAATCTCCTTTTATTTTTGGAGCGGCCTCCACAACCTCGTGGCCAAGGTCCGCGCATAGGGCCGCTGCGTCCTCAACGGCCTTCACACAGTCCTGGTGAATCGTCACACCTGTCGCTGACTCGGTGGTGAAAGCTATGCGCAGTTTTCCAGGATCGGCACCAACCTCTTGAAGAAAGGGGCGTGTCGGCGGCGGTGCCCAATAGGGATCACCCTCATCGGGCCCGGAGGTGGCATCTAAGAGAGCTGCACTGTCCCTGACCGATCGTGTAACCGCGTGCTCAGCCACAAGCCCGCCAGTAAGCTCAGCAAAGTCAGGACCAAGAGGGTTGCGGGCCCTGGTGGGTTTAAGACCGAACAGGGCGCAACATGAAGCAGGGATCCGGATCGATCCGCCGCCGTCGTTGGCATGGGCCAAAGGAACCAGGCCGGCTGCCACAGCCGCAGAAGAACCCCCGCTGGAGCCCCCGGTCGTCCGTTCCGTATCCCAGGGGTTTCTACTTGGGCCGAAAAGGCGAGGCTCGGTGGTTGGGAGAATGCCAAACTCAGGGGTATTGGTCTTGCCCAGGATGATCAGGCCCGCACGCTTTAGTCTCTTCACCAATTCACTGTCGTGGTCAGGCACGAAGTTGCGCATGAGTTCAGAGCCCAGACTCATGGGCACACCTTTGTAAGCGGCAAGCAGATCTTTGAGCAGGAAGGGAACGCCTGCAAATGGTCCTTTGGAAATGTTGCCCTTTGCCGCAGCACGCGCCTCTTCATACATGGGTGTAACCACGGCATTGAGTGTGGGATTGAGGCGTTCAATACGTTCAATGGCGGCCTCAACCAGGTCAATGGACTGGACCTCTTTTCGCCGCACCAGGTCGGCTTGGGCCGTCCCATCAAGATGGGCCACTTCATCCCATTTTGACATGCGTGTCTCTCCTTTTCTTATGAGAAATCCCCACCTGAAATGATATGCGCAAATGATCCTTCATAATCTTTCTTCTCTTGTTCACTCTTCAGGCGTGTAGGTGGGTGCATTTTTGGAGGGCTTTCCCTTAAGATTCTCATGATAGTAGCGATAGGTGAGTGGCCGACCCGTGGTTAATACTTCTGAATTGACCACATTACCGATGAAAATGGTGTGGGATCCCAGGTCGATCTCATCAAAGACCTCTGCTTCCAGGCACGAAAGGGCATGTTCAGTCACCAGCGGGCATCCCGTAATCCCCTCCCTGAATTTCACCTTGGCAAACTTGTCCAAGTCCCTGCCTGATCTGAATCCAAAGGGCCCAAAAAAAGTCATTGGCGCGGATTCTTCCAACACACTGACACTGAACAATTTGCTCTTTGAGATAAACTCGTGGGTCAAGTTCTTTTTATTAATGATCACCGCCACGCGCGGTGGATCAGAGGTGACCTGGATGACTGTGTTGACAATCTGGCCGTTGAACCGCTCTTTGTCTCTGGAGGTCACGATATAAAGGCCGTAACTCAAGTCCCGAAAGGCCCTTCGATCCAAGTCAGGGCTCATGATGTCATTCCTCCTCTCTACGTCAAACGATCTAATTCTGCCTCTCTGAGGGCAATCCTCGCGCTGGACAACCTTTTGTAATACTCGCGAATCTTTGCGGCATCCCCCTTGACCACAGCCTTGAGCAGGTCACCTTCTAGCTCGGCCACTTCAAGAAGCCGGTAGTAATCCAGGGATTCCTTGAAATGCGCCAGCACAATAAGGCCAGTCAGGATAGGATGGTTGTTGGTCACGTTGGCGTCCTTGAATTGAATACCATGCTCAAGCTCCACCTGAAGCCCATTTCGGAACTCTTCAAGTTCAATGTTCATGCCTTCCTTATTCACCTCTGCCAAGATCACCTTGGCCTCGTCCAGGCTGACTTCAGGCCTATCCTTTGCCGTCCAGTCGCTGATATTCAGCTTTTTGCATACCCTCTCTACCTCTTCCGCGGTGATGTACACTGGAAGTTCCATGTTCTCCTCCTCTATGATTCGTTTAATGCATGAAAAAAGAGTTTTATAGCTTATTTCAAGCCAGAGGGTCAACACCTTTAGCATTCCCAAATCCATCATCTCATTCGGGGTCTCTTACTAAAATCAGCGGGTTTTGGAGTATTCCTGGTCATCATCAGGGCATTTGACGACCGGGATTTAAAGAGGGGTCTGCTTTGGAGGAAAAACGGCTTGCGGGGGGTTAGGTGAAAAAAGACCCATTTTATTCGCTAATTTTTCCAGGCATGTAAGGAGGAGGGCAGATGGGATGGAGGGACTGTAAGATGGGTGTGAGCGCTAAAAATTCAAAAACCCAAAGACCCTGCCCAGGATCCTGTTGTCGTTCATGTATACCCGTACTTTGGCGTATCCCTGTTCACCGAAGCCAATAGCGCCGTCAGCTATATATAGGGTGTAGGTCCCTCTCTCTTCGGGCTCGAAGGTGAATCTTCTACTCCTCTTGTGGAGGGTGTACTCGGATTCTTCGTAAATAATACGGCCGAGGGGATCTTCCAAGAGAATGCTCAGCTTCCGCTGGTTCCCTCCTGTAGACACCTCCACCAAGTACTCCTGATAAGGTTGGTCCACCAAGATGGCAATGTAGTCACTTCTTCTATCTATCCTAATGGAGTCCCTGGCCACCAGGTCCCCTCTCAGAATAAAAAATTCGAGGAAGCCGAGAATAACAAACAAGGCAATCGCACCCAAGGTCACGAGGCGGCGGCCGTCTGAGAGTAAATTGCTGATAAACCCTGATTGGTCAGTGGCCTTTTTCTCCGCTTCAGCGGCTTGCTCGTAAAATTTCCTGTCTATCCCCAAGACGACTTTGGGCATTTCATGTTCGGTCCCCTCTTCTTCCTCTTCTTTCGCTTTCTTTTCCATCAGCTTCAAGAATCTGTCCACAACAACGCCACATCGGACGCACGTCCGCGCCTTTTCCTGTTTGTAATCGCATTTTGGGCAGACCATTGACTCTTGTACCCTGGCTTCTGAAGCGCCTGTTGATTCTTCAGTCGTGCGAGCGGGAATATCTTCTTCTTCCTTGGCGTCTGGTCCGTCTTCGATCATATGGGCGGGAATATCCTCTTCTTCCTCAGTGTATGGTCTATCTTCGATCATGTGAGCCGGGATATCATCCTCTCCATCAACCCCTTCCAGCTCTTCGATCATATAAGCAGGAATGTCATCCTCTTCCTCCAGTCCCTCAATCCGACATGTGGCACCTGCAAGCTCAAAGACCGATTTGTATTTCAAGGCCATTTCCTTATCCAACCCCTTTTTGACCACGACTGGTTTCCCCTGGAAGAGGGTATCCATTTTCTCAAGGTTCATCTTGAAAAAGGCGGCCAGCTTCTCTTTCACCTCCTGCAAATCATAACCATCAGCCACGCCTTCGAGAATAAGTTGGTATGTTCCGTTGCCCATAACCTAAGACCTCACACAAAACTTACTATCGTTTGGGGACGACAAACCCTTTATAAGGGCCCGTAGGCCCCTCAAACAAGCAAGCCCCGCCTCTCGATGCGAGGTGGGGAGCCCCTTGAAAACACCGGGTTAAGCGTGCCAGAATATTTTATTGCCCCGAACGAATGGAAAACGCCTAAATTCTGATCAATAATCATTAAAATACCCTAATTTTATCTAAATGTCAAGGAATACTCGACACTTAGCCACAATTGAACAATTTGGAGATTGAGGAATTAAGGGATTGCGGAATTTCGGGTTGGGGGTGGAGGAATTAAGGGATTTGGGAATTGAATAAGTAGGGATAGGGTGAACGACCTTCTCACAATATTTTCACCACCTCATCTCTGTCAAAGTAAGGAAGCGGTGCGTCTCCTTCTGAAGTGATCATGGTTACCGCAGGCATTCCGCGCCCCATGACGCGGCCGATTCTGCTCATGGCCACACCTTGCCCTTCTGCCCTGTCCAAGATCTTCTCAGCTTCGAGTGGAGATGCTGTAATAAGAAGGGCCCCTGAAGCAATAACGCCCAGGGGGTTCAGTTCAAAGGCCTCACAAAGCACTCGCGATTCCTCATAGACGGGTATCTGCTCAATCTCCACTTCAACGGCGACTCCGGCTGCCATGGCCAGCTCATGGAGCCCATTGGCCAGGCCCCCTTCCGTAGGGTCATGCATGGCGTGAACACCACCTGCCTGGCAGGCCAATCGGGCTTCTTCCACCACGCCAATCCCCGGCTCAAAGAGAAAACGCTGGGCCCGCTCAACAAGATCCTGGGAAACGCCGCGAGAAGACAAATCTCGCTCCATTTCACGCGCGATAACCGAAGTCCCCTCAATACAGATCCCCTTACTCAGGAGGATAACATCTCCGGGTTCTGCCCCTGCCGTCCTGATCAGGGCCTCTTTCTGCACCTCACCCATCATCTGGCCCACAAGAATGGGACGATCAAGGCCATGGGTTATTTCTGTATGTCCCCCGATGATAGAGATGTTAAGCGTCTCACAGGCCCGATATATCTGCCCAAAAATCTTGTCCACCATGCTTTCGGAGGCATCTTTTTCGGGCAGGAGAATAGTGACTGTATACCATCTGGGCTCGGCCCCGCTGGTGGCCACGTCATTTGCATTGACCATGACACTGTAATAACCGATCTCATCGGTGGCAAAGGTGATGGGATCAGTGGCCACGATGAGAACCTTGTGGCCAAAGTCTATGGCCGCCGCGTCCTCTCCCACCCCCGGGCCCAAAAGGACCCTTTCATCAGCTATGGCATATTGTCTGAGTAATTTACGGAGAAGGTGAACGTCCAGTTTCCCCGTTTGTAACGGATCCCTTTTCACGGCTCTCACTCCCCGAAGATGTGGTCAAGGACTTTTGTTGCATCATCCAAAATAAAATCAGCCCCGGCCTCTATAAACTGTTGGCGTGTGGTCTTTCCTGTCAATACGCCGGCCGTCTTCATCTCCATATGTTTTCCCCCCTCAACGTCCAGCACGTGGTCTCCCACCATCAAACAGCGCACGGCGTTCTCCACGCCCAGCCGCTCTAGGGCCAGGCCCAGATGGTCGGGGTGCGGCTTGACCCGACTTATGCGATCCCGCGGTATATAGACATCACAGAGGCTTTCAAGGTGAGGAAACACCACTTTTACTGCCTTGTCACAGTTTCGGGTGATGACGCCCACTTTCACCCTCCGCTTCCGCAAAAGCTCGAGCATCTGGACCACGCCTGGGAGAATTTTCCCTCCCTTTGTGGCAGCCAACTCATGCTGGGTCACAATTTTGTGAGACTTTCTGTAAAAGGCCGAACCTTGCGAACGGCTCTCTCTCGAGATACGAGTAGTTGCCTCATCGATCATTTCCAGGATGTAAAGCCCTTTCAGATCTTCTGGCTCGATGCCATGCTCATCCAGGACCTCTTCCACATCCCGACGCATGACGCCAAAATCGATATTCAAATGGACCAAAGTTCCGTCGTAGTCAAAAATGACCGCTTCCATGTCTCGGTTGGTTTACCTCTCTTGGTGATCCAAAGATTATGTAACCTTCAAAAGTGTCGGCATGTGATGTTGTTTATCCGGAGGCCATGCCGGTCTCAAAAGCTGATATCTCAAAAAAAGTTCCACCCAAATACCGCAGTGTTCTGGTCTTTGAGGCTTTACGCCCATAAACTTATCGCAGAATACCCCGCTTTTATCTAGGAAATCTTCCTTAAAGCCTCTAAGAGCAGAACACCGGCTATGAGCGAAATAGATATTACCTTGAGGAGATTGGCATGGCCGGAGATCCGGCTAGCCAATCATGGGTTAGCGTTTCAAGGGATTGTGCTAACACTTATGAACGATACCAAAAGATTAGAGCAAATTTGGGATTACATCAATGACAAAAATAGGGAGCAAAGGGCTCAATAGCTTATAAGCTGATGACCTCAAGACGTTTTTTTTCGCCCAGGATGGTCTCATAGGTTCATGGCTGACACGTCACGTGGCATACGCCAGAAGGTGTCTCTATGGCATAAGGGAAAAACTTTCTCTTGAACCAGAGGGCCACGTTCACGAGACTGATCAGGACGGGGACCTCCATCAGGGGCCCGATGACCGCGGCAAAGGCCTGACCAGAGTCTATACCAAAAACGGCCACTGAGACGGCGATGGCCAACTCAAAATTGTTGGAGGCCGCTGTGAAGCTCAGGGTTGTGGATTGCTCGTAAGTTGCGCCCACCTTCATGGAGATGAAGAAGGAGACAAAGAACATGCTTACAAAATAGATGCACAAGGGGATGGCGATACGCACAACGTCTAGCGGGAGTTGGACAATGTACTCGCCTTTGAGGGAAAACATGACGATGATGGTAAAGAGCAAGGCAATCAGGGTGACAGGGCTGATCTTGGGAATGAATTTCTCCTCATACCAGGTGCGTCCTTTCGTTTTCAGACCGATGAACCGGGTGATCATGCCACCAAGGAAAGGGATGCCAAGATAGATAAAGACGCTTTCAGCGATCTGGCCAATGGATACCTCCACCACGGCCCCCTCAAGTCCCAACCACTGGGGGACCACTGTGATGAAGATGTACGCGTAAATAGAGAAAAAAAAGACCTGAAAGATGGAGTTGAATGCCACCAGTCCGGCACAGTACTCCCTGTCTCCTGCAGCCAGGTCATTCCAGACGATGACCATGGCAATACAACGGGCCAGACCAATCATGATCAGCCCTACCATGTATTCATGATGGCCCGAAAGAAACAGGACCGCCAGCAGGAACATCAAGATAGGTCCGATGACCCAGTTCTGAATGAGGGAGAGGCCCAGGACCTTGAAGTTTCTGAATGCCTCGCCCAATTCCTCATATTTCACTTTGGCCAGTGGAGGATACATCATGAGGATCAGGCCTATGGCGATGGGGATGTTGGTGGTTCCGACCTGAAAATAGTTTATGACCTCACGAATGCCAGGGAAAAAGTATCCCCAGCCCACGGCAATAAACATGGCCACAAATATCCACAAGGTCAGATACCGATCCAAAAACGAGAGACGCTGAGTCGTCGTTTCCGTCATTAATTTCCTCCAGTCACCGCGTTTGAATGTTACCAAAAAATTGGAGATGAGTTTTCCTTTATTTGGCTCAGAAACACAAGAAAAATCTGCTTTTTATCCGAACTAGACATGCGATGCGTTGTGGAGTGTTTAGTGTTGGGCATGGTAAGATCTACTTAGCGTAAGGATTCGGATATGGGTCCCCTGAGGACAGATACAGATATAATTAACGCTACCGTCATTAAGCCGGAACTGAGAAGGAGCTTGACATTTCTTGGGAAATACAGATAATTCTCTGGCTTAATAAAGCATCGGTTCCAAATGAGAGCGCGTGGGCCCTGCTGATGCAGGGCTTTCTTTTTGTCCGCCTGTTTATTCCAGGCCTCATCGCCCCTGCGGGAAACTGAGACATATGCTGAAGTCCATTAAAGAGAGTCCCCTCTACCCTATTGCCAATCCCAAGAGCATCGCTTTTTTTGGGGCATCCAATCGTATCACTTCCATGGGAACCAACTTGCTCGCGTCTGTCCAGGCCCTTGGCTTTGAAGGCGCCATCTACCCCGTCCACCCCAATGAAAAGCAGGTAAGAAATCTCAAGGCATACAGGCGCGTCCGCGATCTGCCTGAGGTGGCAGATCTGGCCGTGCTTGTACTACCCACACGTCTTGTTCCTCAGACATTGGAAGAATGCGGCAAAAAGGGCATCAAGCGGGCCATCATCGTTTCCGGTGGCTTCAAGGAGGTGGGCGGTGAAGGCGTGGACCTGGAACAGCAGCTCAAAAAAATTGCTGACAAATACGGTATTCGCTTTTTGGGCCCAAACTGCATCGGCGTGGCCAATCCGCACCACAAGCTGAATACCACCTTCTTACCCCATGAAGGTTCTCCCGGCTATATCGGCATGGCATCTCAGAGCGGGAGCCTCGTTACCCAGATGTTCAACTACCTCTCGAGATACAGCCTCGGCTTCAGCACGGCATTCAGCGTTGGAAATGAGGCAAATATGGAC
>JASFEQ010000055.1:0-15928 GCA_050124735.1 Desulfobacteraceae bacterium
TCCTAAACATTACGCTTAATATGAAATTTTTTGAGAATTCCCATCCACACCTGAACTCTTAAGTGGAGGAAGACAAATATGAGCGATTCAAGCCAAGATAAGCGTTCTTCAAAGAGCGGTCCCAAAAAACGCTACTTTTTCGTCGTCGTCATCTTATTGGTGCTCCTTATTTTTGTGATCACTGTTATGATCATCAATGCCAGAAAGCCTGACTTCCTTGCCCAGAGGCCAGGGGATCCCAAAGTCAAGGGGACCTATTTCATAAAGACGAACCTGGCCCTAATCGAGCAAATGCGAGCAAACTGGTTGCCCAATGACCTGTTTTGGCCCACCATCTTTCTGGACAATATGCCCAATTTTCAGATCGGCCAACTGGAGGTGGTCAGGTATAATGTGAGGGTTTTGAGGGACAACCTCTCCAGGATGCGGACAACTGACAAACTGGATCCCTATGCTGAAGCGGCCTTCACGGCCCTCTCCAACGACCCCTACAAATGGTGGTTTCCCTCAGCTGAGAGCAAATGGAAATTAAGTTATGAGAACCTGCAATCTTTCCATGAGAATCTATTGAAAGGTGGTTCCAATTTTTATCCCAGGGCTGACAATCTGGTGGAGCTTCTCAATCAATATCTTTCTCTGATGGGTGGGGCCAATACAAGGCTCATAAATGCGCCAGGCGACATCAAAAAGACCCTTTCCATTGAAAAAGACAAAGAGGGGCAACGGCTTGTAGACATTGATATTCCATGGACCCAGATAGACGACAACTTCTATTACGCCCAAGGTATCGCCTATGCCCTTTATGAGTCCTTCAAGGCCATAAGGATCGATTTCAAAGATGTACTTATCGACAAAAATTCTATGGAGCTTGTGGATAAGATCATAGAATATCTCGAAAGGTGCTACTTCGAGCCCCTCATTATTTTCAATGGGGATCCAGACAGTATTTTTGCCAATCACTCTTTAAACCTTTCCGGGGTTTTCAATGACGCCAGGCAAAAGATAAATTCCCTAACAGTAGCACTGATGCAAGGTTAGAGCCCTGCCCCCTGTCCCAAGTCTCCTTATCAAGATGACCATTGGTGGACCGATGCACGAAATGTCTATAGCCCAGAGCCTCATTGATATCCTAAGGGAGGAGATGCTGAAACACGATGCCAAAACCCTCAGATCTGTGCGTCTGAATGTGGGCCAGATGACTGCCATTGTTCCCGACGCCCTCTCTTTTTGCTTTCAAGTGATCACTGACGGGACTGAATTGGAAGGGGCCAAGCTGAACATGGAGATCATTCCCTTGATGGGATACTGTAGCGAGTGTGAAGAGAATTTCGAGATCAAGGATTATGCCTTTGTCTGCCCCTCTTGCGACAGCACGAAAATCAACACCATCGGAGGTCAGGATCTGTCTATTGTTGAGATTGAAGTGGACTAGTCATTGGGCACTGGTCATTGGTGATTTGTCATTGAACACTTGAGGAGGTTAGTAATGAAAAAGAAGATAAAATCGTTTGAAGATCTTGAGGTCTACCAGCTAGCTGAAGAACTCGGCGACCAAGTATGGGATATTGTGATCGTTTGGCCTGCCTTCGCAAAAAACTCTTTAGGCTATCAACTCGTTAAGGCTGTAGACAGCATCGGCGCCAATTTGGCGGAAGGTTTTGGGAGATTTCATTTTGCTGAGAATAGACAATTTACAAGAATTTCAAGAGGATCTTTGTATGAAACTCGTCATTGGCTTCGGAGAGCATATAAGAGAGGGCTGTTAAAACAGAAAGAAACAAAGGAGATTCGCAAATTAACGGATGAATTGGCGCCACGCTTGAATGCATATATTAAATCCATCGGTAAAAGTCCCATACAAATGACAAATGACAGCGAACAAAGTGAGCGAAATGACGAATGACAATCCCGGAGGGAGAAGTGCAATGAAGATTTCAGTGGTCAGAGATATTCTGGAGGCAAACGATCGGATTGCCCAGCAGAATAGAGACCTGTTTGAAGAAAACAAGCTGTTGGTGATCAATCTGATGAGTTCGCCCGGGGCCGGCAAGACCTCTCTTCTTGAAAGGAGCATCAGCGCCCTGAAAAAGGACCTGAGCATGGGCGTTATAGAGGGAGATATCCAATCTTCCCAGGACGCGGAACGTATTGCCCGGACTGGCATTCCCGTGGTGCAGATCAATACGGGTGGCGCCTGCCACCTTGACGGCAACATGATCCGGGATACCTTCGGAGAATTCAGCTTCAAAGACTTGGATCTCCTTGTGGTGGAGAACGTGGGGAATCTGGTCTGTCCAGCGGAGTTCAAGGTGGGCGAGGATTTCAAGGCCATGATACTCAGTGTCACGGAAGGTGACGATAAGCCCGCCAAATATCCCCTCATGTTTCATGAGTCCTCAGTTCTACTCATCAACAAAATTGATCTGCTTCCCTATGTGGATTGCAGTGTGGAAAAAATAAAGGAGGATTCACTGAAGATCAATCCAGATTTGGCCATATTTGAGATTAGCTGCAAAACGGGCGAGGGCCTTGAGGACTGGTATGACTGGATCCGGGAAAGGGCTAAGGACAAGGAGGCGAGCCAGTAGGCTATGATCAAGCGGTCCAAGGGGGCCATAAAAGGGATCGTTCAGGGGGTGGGTTTTCGCCCCTTTATTTATCAGCTTGCCCATCGGTATCAACTAAGCGGTCATGTGATCAACACCCCTGAAGGGGTTGATCTGGAGGTCGAGGGTTCCGACGAAAACGTTGAACACTTTTTCCAATCCGTCCTTTCAGAGAGCCCTCCCCTTGCCCATATCTCATCAATGGAGAGGGCTGAGCTTCGGCCAAAAAATGACAAAGTCTTTGAAATAAAAGAAAGCCAGGCTGACCAGGAGCGTTCGGCCCTCATCTCTCCAGATGTGAGTATCTGTCCCGATTGTCTAAGAGAACTGAAAGATCCGAAAGACCGTCGCTTCAAATATCCCTTCATAAACTGCACCAACTGCGGTCCGCGCTATACCATTATTACGGATATCCCCTACGACCGCGCCATGACCACCATGAAGAAATTCAAGATGTGTGAGGCCTGTCACAGGGAATATGAGGATCCCACAAACCGTCGTTTTCATGCCCAACCAAATGCCTGCTGGGACTGTGGTCCTCGCGTCTCACTCCATGACCATGATGGCCTTCCCATCACCTGCGACGCGCCCATTGAGGAGACCATCCATCTCCTGAAAAGAGGCTCTATTCTTGCCATCAAAGGGCTGGGAGGTTTTCACCTGGCCGTGGACGCCAGTAATCATAAGGCCGTCGTGAGATTGAGGAGGCGAAAACACAGGGAAGAGAAACCCCTGGCCATCATGGTGAGGGACCTTGAGGCCGCAAAGGAGATTGCCCACTTCAATGAAATCGAGGCAGAGGCATTGCTTTCCCCTCAAAGGCCCATCCTTATCCTCAAGAAACGACGCTTTCACAGGCTCTCACCTCAGGTGGCCCCTAGAAACCGGTACTTTGGGATCATGCTCCCCTACACGCCCCTCCACTATCTGCTGATGGATAGTACCTTCAGAGCCCTGGTCATGACCAGCGGGAATATCTCAGAAGAGCCCATTAATATAGATAATGAAGACGCCTTTAAGAATCTGAAAGGGATCGCCGACTATTTCCTGGTCCATGACCGGGATATTTATCTCAGAAGTGATGATTCTATAATCCGGATGGTGGGCCGTGTTCCAAGACAGGTAAGAAGATCCCGCGGTTATGTTCCGATCCCCGTCTTTCTTCCTGAGGAGATGTCAGAACTGCCATCTGTGCTTGCAGTGGGTGGGGAACTGAAGAACACCATCTGCATAACAAAAGAGAACCGCGCCTTTCTGAGTCAGCATGTGGGTGACATGGAAAACCTGGAGACATTTGACTTCTTTCGCTTAACCATCTCCCACATGGAAAGTATCCTGGAAATCAGGCCAAAAGTCATGGCCCATGACCTGCACCCCGATTACTTGAGCTCAAAATTTGGCCGGGAGCAGGGAGAAATCCCCACGCTCGCCGTACAGCACCACCACGCCCACATCGTGAGCTGCCTGGCAGAGAATGGCTTCAAAGGTCCGGTGATTGGACTGGCCCTGGACGGGACGGGGTTTGGTTCTGACGAACAGGTATGGGGAGGAGAAGTGCTGTTAGCCGATCTGAATTCATTTCAAAGGGCCGCCCATCTCGACTACGTCTCTCTGCCCGGTGGGGATACGGCAGCGAAATTTCCTTGGAGAATGGCCTTAAGTTACCTCCACAAAACCTATGGAGATGAACTATTCAACCTTCCCATAAAATTTGTTCGTGATCTCAAGAGAGAGGATGCAAACATCGTCTTTCAGATGATTACAAAAGGGGTCAACTCTCCCTTGACGTCAAGCTGTGGCAGGCTCTTTGATGCCATCTCTTCTCTCATTGGTCTCAGGCAAAAAATAGCATACGAAGGGCAGGCGGCCATGGAATTGGAGATGTGCCAGAATCTCAGCGAAAAAGGGAAATACCCATGGGGCATCGAAGAAAAAATGGGACATCTAATCCTAGTTACTTCTGATATAATCCGAAGTGCAGTGGAAGATATAAAAACAGGGATTAGCCGCGGGATCGTGAGTCGACGCTTTCATAATACGCTCATAGACATGTTCACTGGCACGTGTCTCAGGCTAAGGGAGGCGAGTGGCATAGACCGCGTGGCCATGAGCGGTGGATCCTTTCAAAATGTGACCTTACTGAATGGCCTCTCCCGCTCTCTCACTTCCAATGGATTCAAGGTCTTCACCCAAAAAGTTGTGCCCCCAAATGATGGGGGTCTATCTTTGGGTCAGGCGGTGTGCGCCGGCTTGAGATACATGGGAGTAAAAGGAGAGTTTGACCCTTAAGGTCATTAGTCATTGGTCATTGGTCACTTGTGGAGGAAAGCTCTCGACAAAGGGAGCCCGGAAAACAAATGACAAATGACAGCGTGCGCAGTGAGCGAAATGACGAATGACAAATTGTTATGATGAAGTACATTGACGAATATCGGGACGGCCCGTTGGCACAGAGTCTGGCTCAGAAAATCAGTTCCCTTTCCAAGAAGCCGGTTCGACTTATGGAGATCTGCGGGACCCATACCATGGCCATCTTCAGACACGGAATCCGGAGTCTTATTCCCGATCACATAGAACTCGTGTCAGGACCTGGTTGCCCGGTTTGTGTCACAGCCATGGAAGAAGTTGACCGCTCTGTCAAGCTCGCCCGGATGCCTGACGTCATCTTGGCCACCTTTGGTGATATGATGAGAGTGCCTGGCACGGAGTCATCCCTGCAGAAGGAGAATGGTCAAGGGGCTGACGTGAGAATAGTCTATTCCACCTTTGATGCACTCAAGATCGCGGAAGATAATCAGGAAAAACATGTGGCTTTCTTAGGGATCGGATTTGAGACCACGGCCCCCACTGTGGCAGCAGCCATCAGGACAGCCCACGAAAGGAAGTTGTTTAATTTCTCGGTCCTCTCAGCCCATAAATTACTTCCCCCAGCAATGAACGCCCTCCTCTCTGGGGGAGACCTTGGTGTTGACGGCTTCATTTGTCCAGGGCATGTGAGTACCATCATTGGCACATCTGCTTATGCGTCTGTTGTTGAGAGATATGGGGTGCCATGTGTCGTTGTGGGCTTTGAACCCATTGATATCCTGCAAGGGATTCTTATGTTGGTGGATCAGGTGGAGAAGGGGCAAGCTGAGGTTCAAATCCAGTACTCCAGAGTTGTTTCTCCAGACGGAAATCCTGGCGCCCTGAAGATCATGAACGAGGTTTTTGAGCCGTGCGATTCTTCCTGGCGAGGTCTGGGCATGATCCCGGAAAGCGGGCTTAGGATAAAGCAAGAATTCCTAACACATGATGCTGGGCAACGTTACGATCTAAATGTTCCGCCCGCAAAAGAACCTCCCGGCTGTCGCTGCGCTGAGGTCTTAAGAGGGGCCATAACGCCGTTTGAGTGTAGGCTCTTCCGTAATGGCTGTTCTCCCCGTCATCCAGTAGGGGCCTGCATGGTCTCTAGCGAGGGAACCTGCGCCGCTTACTATAAATATCATGTGTAGGGGCACCCCCACCCGCCCTATCAAATAGGGGACAGCCCTGCTCTACCTCTTCCCCTCTACAAGGCGCGATCTTCGTCAAAAAAGGGTTGGGTGGGGGGTCAATGCCAAATGACCAATGACAAATGACTAGTGACACAAAAGGAATGATGGAGTATTGGAAGGATGGAATACTGGGTGTTGATAACCCAGCAACCCCTTGCTCCTTTATTCCTGTGTGTCGCGGACAACCCGCGACTGACAACAAGCACATTGATAAATGACTAGTGACAAGTGACCCCAGTGAAATAGGCGCCTCCGGCGAATTTCACAAGGCAAATGCCCAATGATTGATTGTCAATGCTAAATGTTAAATGATAAATGGCAGATGGTAAATCCCATGTTTGAATCCCTGAAAATATCTGATCTGCCCCACCGAAACCTGGGAGTACTCAGAAAACCATCCAGTACGAGACCCACGCTTTGGCTTGTGGAGGAAAATGGAATGCGGGCTGTCGTCAAAGACTACAGCTCAAACAGATTCCTGTATAGAAATACGATTGGCCGCTTTCTGCTTTGGAGGGAACGCAAGGCATATAGAAGACTGAAAGGCCTAAGAGGCGTTCCCACCTGTTACCGAGTGATTGATGGACTTGCTATCGTCATAGAAGAAATATCTGGAAGAAACATAGAAGGCCTGGAAAATGAAAAAGGGCTTTCCCAGGAATTCTTCCACCAATTGCAGGAGCTGGTGAAAAATGTGCACAGCCGGGGTTTAGCCCACTGCGATCTGAAACGGGCACCCAATATCTTATTGGGGCACGACGAGAGACCTTATCTTGTGGACTGGTCTGCGTCCATATCTAAAAGGGAATTCTGGCTCTTCCCTCTCAATCTCATTTTTCAGAGATTTCTCCAGGACGATCTGAACGCAATTACTAAAATGAGACTCAGGCACTGCCCCGAGAGTGTAAGCCCTGATGAGGCGAGGCGTTACTTCCACCGGAGCAGGACTGAGGAAATGATCAGGTCCGTCAGGGACAAACTCCGGAACTGGCTCCAAAGGATCGCTTAACGCTCTTCGCCTTGATTTTGAGGCGCAAGAGAGACCATTATCTTCCGGGCAATTCCCCTACCCATTGCCAGTCGCGTAGGCCCATGTCCCACGATGAGTCTGCCGAGGCCATTATTGTTGATGATCTCCAAGAGATCTCCCCGCCTCAGGCCCATGGAGGCCAGCCTTGATCGGGCATGACTGCCTCCCAATATATCCTTGATAACCACATCTTCCCCCGGCTTTGCCATGGCCAGCGGCATCAACAGGCTTCTTTGAGAGAGGCATCCCGAACAAATGCCGTAAATCTCCATTTTATGCTGGAGCATATGAAAGCCTTGAGTGGTTGCAACGTTCACTTGCAATCTTTCCATATCCTCATCTCTGAATTCCTCTATTCTGCCGCACTTGGTGCAAATAAGATGGTCGTGATGCTTGCCCAGATGGCGGTGCTCATAGCGAGGTGGCTGGCCCTCAAACTGCTCCTTCTGTGCAAAGCCGTGCTCAACCCAGCGGTTCATGCACTGCCTGACGAATTCAGGATCATAGTCGTAACCTCTATCTTTCAGAAGCTGCATCATTTCCTCAAGGGTCACGTGCTCCTCTGTATTCAAAAAAACCTCAATAATATTGAGCCTTTCCTCAACCTTCCCAATATCATCGTCTTCAATCAGCGCTCGAAAATTCGCCTTTTCATAGTAATTGTCATTTATCATGAACCAACTCCACCTGATTATACAAGAATACCTAGAACCACCTAAGGGTCCGTTTGTGTCCCATCATCTCCCCTTTATTAATGACCTTTCCTACACTTGGCGCAATACCCGACCACGTCAAGCCGATGATCTACAACCATAAAATTGTGCTTTCTTGCTAGACGTCTTTCGATGGCCTGCAATTCCTCTTCAACGAACTCAATCACTTTGCCACACTTGATGCAGCGGAGATGACAGTGATGACTCTGACCCAAAATAGGCTCATAGTGCATGTGGCCATCTTCGTGCCAGACCTCCTTGATGAGGCCGCATTCCATTATGAGTGGTATATTCCGATAAATAGAGGCCTTTGAGACCCGACCACCTTTGCTGCGCAATCTGAGATAGAGTTCATCCACATCAAAATGGTCATCTGTAACAAAGATCTCCGCGATTATCTCTTCTCTCTCCGGGGTATTTCGCAAACCCTTCCTTCGAATGAAGGACCTAAATAGATCAATCTCCTCTCCCATCAACATCCCCTATTGCAATTTAGTTTCAACAATAATAGCGATGGGCCTTCATGTCAACATCTATTTTGGCCATAAGCAAAGCGATGGCGCGCAGGGTCTCCAAACTGAAAAAATTCACCACTCGCTCGCTGCACTCGCTAGAGGCACAGAGAACACAGAGTTTAAGAAATATTGACAGATTAGACCATTATCTCAGGATCGCTTGTAGCTACATGGAGACCCAATGTGATAGCATTGGGAGGCCCGCTTCGCGGTGCGCTCAAGCGATCCCAGTGTCTCTCCTACAGCTCTTACTCAGTGTACTCCGTGTCTCTGTGGTGAGTCTGCTTATTCCGTGGTCTCTGAGGGCTTTACGGAGAGAGGGGCCAAAGGTGTGGCAGGACCAACAGAATGACCGCAAAGACAACCAGAGTGAGTGGGACACCCACCTTCAGGTAATCAACAAAGCGGTACCCGCCCGGGCCCATAACCAGAATGTTGGCGGGATGGGATATGGGGGTCATAAAGCTGGCTGAGGCGGCCATTGCGATCCCCATCATAAGGGCGTGAGGCGGTATTCCCATGTTGTTAGAGGTGCTGAGGACGATGGGCGCCATGAGCACAACAAGGGCTGCCGTGGGGATAAAACAGGTGGCCAGGAAGGTGAGTCCGACTACCCCTCCCAAGACTGCAAGCGGTCCGAAGGGCCCAACCATTGAAACAACCCCTTCTGCGAGAAGCTTTGCTGCGCCTGTCTTGTGCAATGCCGTGCCCAGCGGCAACATACCTGCAATCAAAAAAACAGCCTTCCATTCAATGAAGCGGTAGGCCTCCTCCATGTTGAGACACCGGGTTAGCACCATTAAGGCTGCGCCCACCACTGAGGCTATATAGATGGGGACTAAACCCAGTATGACCGGCAGAAGCACACATCCCATAATTAGTGTGGCCACTTTTGCTCTTTCAAGGCGGGGCGGTTCCTGGGCCTCCTGGGTCAGCACAAGAAAGTCGGGCTCACGTCCAAGCATGCGTAGCCTGTCCCGAGGCCCGTATAGCAGCAAGGCATCCCCAAAACGCAGGGCCATATCCCGAAGATTCGATCGATAGGCACGCCCCTCACGCCAGATGGCCAACACATTTAGGCCATATTTTTCCCTGAAGTTAAGCTGCCGCAATGTCTTGCCCGCCAGGGTTGTGCGGGGTGAAAGAACAGCCTCCACAAGACCGATGCGCGCCGACTCCAGTAGGCTCATATCCGGCAAGGCCTCTTGTTCAATCTCCAGACCCTCAAGCCCCCTCAAGATGGACAGATCTTCCCTTTTGCCCAACATGATGAGACGGTCTCCGCCCTTCAGATATTCCTCTGGACCTGGAACGGGGAGGGTCAGATCATCCCTGATAATACAAAGCACCCGCATGCCCAGGGCATCACCGAGGCGGCTTTCCTTCAATGTCTTGTCTGTTAGTGTGGATGATTCCGGCACATTCATAATCAGGAGCCGTTCCTGCAACCTGTACACCTGGACAAGCTGGGAAATTGACACCGACTGCATATCTTGAAAGTCCGAAATCTTTTTCAAGGCATAAAGCTTTTCGGCAGGACCTTGAACCAGCAATTTATCACCTGCCTGAAGGGCCATATCCTGGAGGTTGGTTCGTCTAGGTTTGCCTTGGCGAAGTATAGTTAAAACGTTCAGGCCAAAGCGATTGCGAAAATCGATTTCATTTAATGTTTTGCCCAACAAAGAAGAATTAGCCGCCAGGGCCATTTCTCCCATGTGAATGTCGCTAGACATGAGTGCCTCGATATCGACAGCATCTCCTTCCACGTGGAGTTGTCTCCAACTGTTTACCTCCTTCATGCGTTCCATCTTGCCTTCCACCAGCAAGCGGTCCCCTGCCTGAATTACTGCAGAGGGGTCTGGTGCCAATTCTGTTCGATCATCCCGCATAATGCCCAGAACATGCAAGCCGAGGACCGAACCCAGCCTGCTCTCCACCAGGGTCTTGTTTGCCAGTACCGAGTCGGCTGGAACACGAAGGAGAAACATTCTCTCCTCTAGCTCATACTGGTCCCTCAAGTCATGATGGCCAGCCGTGGAGGATTCCTTTGCCACATCGCGCGCGGGCAATAAGCGGCGGCCGATCAATGCGACGAAAGCAATACCCGCCACCATGATCATTATCCCAATCGGTGTGTAGTCAAACAGTTTAAAGGGCGGAAGACCACCGTCGCGTAACGCGTTGCTTACCAAAATATTAGGGGGTGTTCCGATTAATGTGGTGAGCCCCCCCAGCAAAGAGCCATAGGCCAGAGGCATCAATAACCTGGATGGAGGAAAGCCGGTTTGGCGCGAGATGTCCATGACCACGGGCAACATCAGAGCAGCCACAGCCACGTTGTTCATAAAGGCGGACATGACGCCCGCGCTCAACATGATGACAATCACGATCAGCAGCTCTCGACGGCCTGCCATCCGCAAGACATAGCGACCAATGATATTTCCCACGCCGGTTCTGGTAAGGCCTCCGCTCAGGATAAAGACCGCCCATACGGTGACCACAGCCGGGTTGCTAAAACCTGCGAGGGCCTCATTTGGACTGACCAATCCTGTGAGGGCGAGACATCCCAGAACCAGCAGCGCCACCACCTCCATGGATATCCATTCGGTCACCAGGAAGACGATGGCCGCTCCCAAAATAAAGAGCACAAGGGCAATTTGCATTGTCATAGAATAGTGGGGTCCTTCTCAAGTGGCCAGCGACCAGTGATTTTTCACACTGGAATAAAAACCTTTTTCAAGTATTTGTCAAGGCGTTCACCTGAAGGCCAAGCTCAGAAACAGACAAGGCGGGCATTTCGTCCGCCTTGTCATCTCCTAACACTTCTTTCGTGTTTAGGCCGCTTTAATTTCGATCTTCTTGACCGTCTGCGCTTTGGTCTTGGTCAGGTTGAGTTTCAGGACACCGTCTTTGTAGGTGGCGTTTACTTTGTTCGCATCCACATCTGCCGGGAGTTCAAATGATCTGGAGAAAGTGCCATATCTTCGTTCTACTCTGTGGTAATTCTCCTCCTTCTTTTCCTGTTCGGTCTTTTTCTCTCCCTTAAGTGTGAGAACACGGCCATCCAGAGAGATGTCAATGTCCTTTGCCTCCATGCCAGGGATCTCCGCTTTTACGACAATCTCCTTATCCGTCTCGGACACATCTATTGCGGGCATCCACTCCCCCGCCCGAACGGTAAGATCAAACGGTCGCCAGTCAAAGACACGGTCAAACAACCTGTCCATTTCACCCCTGAATCGGTCCAGTTGTCTTCGCTCACGCGATGGGATTAAATCCAACATAAAACCTCACCTCCTAAACGTTGTTTTTTCATGTGGGGGCAACCATGGTAGATAAGCCCAACCGCTTAGTATGTTTAGCATCTCCTGTGCCATAGTGCTAACTTATTGAATTCAAACGATTTACTGGACCGAGGGCATTTAACCCTGTGAACTATGGGTTCCGGTAAGCCATAAGGCAGATGAATTTTGATGTGACTGGCAAAACACAGTGTTCTTCAAGTTATTGGAATGTAATCGGAATTTATAGAGCGGAATTCTAGGTTCCGATTTTTTTGTTGTCAGAACCATAAGTTCTTTTTATTATCAAAGGCCGCAAGAAAGCCAACTTTTCGGAGGTCAAGATGAGATCCATCCTAGTTGTGTCAAAAGGACAAGAACCTTTCCGTGAGATCCGCTCATGTTTGCCTTCGGGGTACAGAATCGTTAATGCGCCTAGCACACAGGCCGCCTTGGATATGCTCGGCAAAAAGCGCTTCGATTCTGTTTTTCTTGACATTGGACTGCTGCAAGAGGCAGTGGAAGGTGACCAATATAGATCTACCCTAGAGCCGTTTTGGCGAATGTACCCAACTATCAAGATCATCATTATGTCCCCCCAAGAGATGATTAGAGAAGCTGTGAGGGCAGTAAAGGCAGGTGCAAGTGACTATGTGACCTACCCTATCGTTGCAGAGGAAGTAAAACTCATAACCGAAACAGCCATGGAGTCTACGATTGTTCAGTCGGAACTTGAGTATCTGCGAGATCAATTCTGGGAACCAGAGATCTTAGAGATCGTACAGACGAAGAATTCCAAGATGAAAAAGGTGTATGACAAGATACGCTCCGTTGCGCCAACCAAAAGTACAGTTCTGCTGATGGGCGAAACGGGAACAGGTAAGGGCGTACTTGCTAATCTCATTCATCAGCATAGCAACCGACGGAATGTTCAGTTTATCAGCGTACACTGTGGAGCCATCCCAGATACGTTGCTGGAAAGCGAGCTTTTTGGACATGAAAAAGGCGCCTTCACAGGTGCTGTTAAGCGAAAGCTTGGGAAATTTGAGATTGCCAGTGGAGGAACCATTTTCCTGGATGAAGTTGGAACCATTACCCCGTCCGCACAGATTAAACTATTACAGGTATTGCAAGATGGCACCTTCCAACGCGTTGGAGGAGAAGAGACCCTTGAAGCGAAGGTTAGAGTGGTCGCAGCCACAAATGTGGATCTAAAGGAAATGTGTGAGGAGAGGAAATTCAGGAAAGACCTCTATTACCGATTAAATGTGTTTCCCATTGAAATTCCTCCATTGAGGGAGCGGCCGGAGGATATCCCTCATCTTGTGGAAAGATTTCTGAAAAGGCTCAATATGTTTAGCGCAAAAGAGATCTACCACATAGATACACAGGTGCTGGAAGCATTTAGGCATTACTCGTGGCCTGGAAATATCCGGGAATTGGAAAACCTTATTGAGAGGGCTTATATTTTGGAGAGTTCCCCCAGGTTGACACCGGAGAGTTTTCCGGTTGAACTGTTTGAATCTGGAGTTTCTTTTGCAACTCTGTCGGTAGATTCTTCTGCTACCCTGGCAGAGGTAAGACGCAGGGGTATTGAAAATATTGAAAGGAACTACCTCAAAGACCTGCTGACACAAAAGAAAGGCAAAATAAAGGAATCCGCAGAGGCTGCCGGGATTACCACGCGTCAGTTACACAAACTCATGGCGAAACACGGAATCCGCAAAGAAGAATTCAAATAACTTCGCCTTAAAGAGAGAGTAAATCTTTCCTTTCAGGAAAAGCGCTTCATTAAATAATTCGTCGCCCTGTTCGCAAAAGGCAGTTTCCAGCAAAGTAGTAGGAAATAATTGAGGCCATTTTAGCGGCCAAGATAATGGACTTGATCGTCCATGACAGTTTTTCAAGCCAATAATTCCATCCCTTCTTGTGCAGAAAAACAATCCACCGTGCTATTTGCTTCGAGTATTCTTTCTTGACAAAGGCTTACGTACATATCCATTTGTTCGTCCGTGTGGTCGGGATCATGATGGAATATGCCGAACCTCCTAACTTCTGCTTTAATACTAAAATCTGTTGCCGAGTTAAAGGTCGAGTGACCCCAGCCCCTGGTTAACCGGTATTCCTCGTCCGTATATTGTGCGTCATGCAAAAGAAGATCTGCACCTTTGCAAAAATTAATGTAACCGTCTATGTCTAAACTCCTCTCGTGTATGAAATCCAGCTCATGATCAGTAAAAAACACGAAAGACTTCCCCTCCTCAATAATTTTAATCCCGTATGATCCATTTGGATGATTTAATCGTATAGGAACCACTTCGGCTGAACCGATGATCCTCTTCTGTGGATCACCCTCTGTGAAGTCGAACTCAGCCTTCATAGCATCGAATCGGACGGGGAAATAGGGCGCTTCCATTTGATGTCTCAAGTAGTTCCGCAATGACCTTTTGGCTCGAGGACCTCCCCTTACATGGATCTTATACCTCTCCAGATATGCGGGTCTAAAAAATGGAAAACCCATGAGGTGATCCCAGTGGGCATGGGTAAGGATTAAATGTATTATCCTAATGTTTTCCTCTTTTGTCAGTGCCTTCCCCAAGTTTCTGATGCCCGAGCCAGCATCAAGAATGATGACGGACCCGTCATTGAGCCTTACCTCTACACAGGTCGTATTGCCGCCGTATTTAATGGTGTTTGGACCTGGTGTTGGCAAGGATCCCCTACACCCACAAATTCTTATTTTCATAGTAAAACGTTCCTTATGACGAATGAACGGCTCAAAAAAGTGTCGAGGCCCCTCAGCCAGTTATTGTCAAAGCAACAAATATGCCATTTTTCTTAATAAAATCAAATTTCTAATCTTCATGATTGTCCCATCAGTGAAATCCGAACTAAGAATTTCGAGATCCGTTCAGGGGTGATTTGTAACACACATACTAATCCAAAAAAAGAGGAGGCAATGAGTTAATAAGCAAGGCAATTTAACGATAGGAACTACCCGTTCAGTTTCATCGCATGTTGGAAACAGAACTTCTTTTTTCGACTTTCCAAGCCATTTCAGCTAATTAGACCTTCTTTTTAGTATTTTCTAGGGTAAATCACTTCTTTTAAGGCCGAAATCGGAACGGCAAATTCTGATCCTTTTCCTTTTAAAATCAAAAATTGTAAGATATCAAACGGCTATCATTTTGGCATAGGTGTTGCTTTTCTCCGTAGAAATGAGATGAAAGCGAGAGTCTCAAAATAGTTATGGATATAAGATATCTTCATGTCCCCAAAATCATTTTCTCTCTTTTCTATCTGATATGGTTCCTTGCCTCAGGCGCCCATATAGGGTGTTCGAAGATCCTCATAGGGAACAAAGAAGCGGTTGGCAAAAAATGGGTCTGCGATAGGACCGCCGACCATGCCATGGAGCGGTACGATTACGAGGCAGGCATTTCTCTTCATGAACGGCTTTTGGAGGAGCAGCCGGAAAATGCACTCGCCCTGTATCATCTGGGATATGCATATGGCCGAACTGGAGATCATCTTAAAGAGGCTTTCTGCTATGAAAAGGCCATTGCCTTGGGTTTCAGAAACGACCAAATCTACTTTAATTTAGGCATGGCCTACGGAGAGTTGAATCAGCTACAGAAATCCATTGTTGCCTTCAAAAACGCCTTGGAAATAGAGCCCAATAACGCTGATTATCACTTTGCGCTTGCTATGGCCTTGGTAGAAAACATGGACAAAAGACGGGCAGAAGAGGAATTCCTGAAAGTCCTAGAAATTGAGCAGGCGCACGTGGAAGCACATTTAATGCTAGTTCAAATCTACCTTGAAAGGGGTGAAATGCAAAAGGCAGCCGAACGAATCCGGGAGATCCTGAAAATAGATCCGACGAACGAGGAGGCACGGAAGATTCTCGAAAGGATGCAACAAAATTGAAACCCACAACGAGCGTGCTAGTTTGTTTGATGCAAGGATATTCTCTGGCTTTTGCCATTCCTGTTAAACAAAAATCGCAACCGTGAATTCCGGGGTTCATTGCTGAGCCTCCGGTTGAGGGAAGGCGGGTAAGATTGAAGAACTAAAATCTATTGAAATTCCAAAGAGATGCAATAGCAGGAACTCTGGGTTCGGTTTTATTGCATACTGGAACCAAAACTTCTCATTTGGATTTTCAAGGCTATTTCAAGAGATTAGACTCTCCTTTTTGGATTTCCACAAACGAAATCCCCCCCAATTTAAAGGGAATCGGAACG
>JASFEQ010000056.1:0-15857 GCA_050124735.1 Desulfobacteraceae bacterium
CAAATTGTGATCAGTCGGTTGCCGAAGAGATCACCATCTGCCCTTCGTGCGGAAACCAGGTGGGCGAGGGGAGAAAATATATTGACGACTACCGGATAGTAGACGTGCTCCATGAGGGCCATGCCAGCTTCCTGTGCCGCGCCATCCGGCAGCGCACAGCCGAGATGGTCATGATCCGCCTTTTCACGCCAGAGTCCGGGGTGGATGAGGCGGCGGCGGCGCGGCTCAGGCGAGAGCTGGAAGAGTTGAAGAAACTGCCAGATGAGGGTTTTGTGAGGCATTATGCCATCAGACAGGCCCCCGATGGGTTGTGGTACCGGATCAGCGAATGGTTAGACACGGAAAGCTGGGGTTCTCTGCTCGCTTCCGAGCGCCTTAGCGACCGCAGGGTGCTCTTTGACCTATTCCATCAAATGGCCTCTGCCCTTTCTCTGCTCCACCGGGAGGGCTACTTCATTCCCCATCTCATTCTCAACGATATTATTCCCATCAATGGGGATGGTAAAGGGCTTCAGATCAAGATCGACTACAAACTTTTCCGATTCTTTGACCCCAAACTGGACCGACCCGGCCCCATGCTAAAGAGACTCCTGCGTTGCCATCCGGATATCATCAACCAGCGGCCCCTCGATTTCAGGAGCGATATCTGGTCCCTGGGGAAGGTCTTTGTTGAACTCCTCACAGCCGACCTGGGAAGTACCGACTTCATTTCCAAAGTTGAAGAACTGAACTTGCCCCGTGAGGCTGAGGTCTTGCTCAAGGTTATGCTGGCTGACGATCCGGACATGCGTCCCCGCTCCATGGCTGAGGTGGCGGATTCTTTGGCCCGTATCAGGGAAAGAGAGATGGCAAACGGGGAAATGCAGGTGCCTCAAGTCGCCATGGCTCCCAAAGAAGAACCGGAAACACCTATCATTATGGGCCGGCCAAAAAGGGGACTCGCAAAATGGTTCGGCCTGTCTGCAGTCCTTCTCCTCCTCCTTGCCATAGCCGGTTATTTGGCTTTTTTTCAACCGGGCGAGAGGAAGGAGGATGCGGCCACCGCCCTGGAGGGTTTCGCCAATCAGTATGCCTCATCGGTAGCCTTTTTGCTCGTCGAGTACTGGCTGGAGGTGGATGGAGAGAAGACTTACCACAACGTGGCTGAAGGAACAGCGTTTCTTGTGGACGCAGATGGCTATATGCTGACCAGCCGACATGTGGTCTGCCCCTGGATGGAGGACATGGGTCTTTATGCCACCGTTCAACAGTACCAAATCAACAATATAACCCCTCGCTTTGGATACCGTTTATTTTTGTGGTTTGAAGGGGCCAAGGCCTTTAACCGTGTGGCAGCCGTGATGGAAGCTCCCGACCTCTCTGATGTCTATTTCGTCGAAGATGCCTTAAGCTCGGAATCAAAACCAGGCGTTTCCATCGCCGGTATACCCAAAACGCCCACTCAAAGGCATCAGATCGTCGCATCCCCGGTGCAGGACGACTACGCCGTACTAAAAATAGACAGGGTACCTACTGGGCTCATGCCCCTGCCCCTGGATACGGCGATGGATTCAGAGAGGATCCCAAAACTCTCAAGGTTCATAACACTCGGTTTCCCATTGGGTAGCCGGACCCAGGAGGCCACGGTCAACGTGAGTGTGACCGCAGGGCATGTGCGGCGTGCATTTGAAAATATGCTCCAGGTTGATGGCTCCATTCACAAAGGGAATAGCGGCGGACCCATCATTGATACACGGGGCAAGGTGATCGGCATTGTCTCAGGTGTGGCGTTAGACTGGGCTCAGGGGTTGGTGCCAATGGTCACGCCCAGGTGGGACATGGGAATGGTCTTACCCATTACTAGGGTGGTGGAGTTTCTTGGGGAAATAAGGGCAGGCCAGGTTAAGTGGAATGGTGTGCTGGATTTCTCTGTAGAAGAGACGGTGAAAAAAATAAGTGAAACGGCTATGCAGGGGCGATGGGCTGAGGCACAAGTCCTTGCAGACAAGGAGCTGGAGACCGGTTTGCAACCTTCCTTGGTCATGGCCTCTGGCGTGATGCATTTCTGCACGCGCGACCTTCAGGGCGCGAGACGCCTCTTTTCCCAGTCTTTGTCTATGGATGCAGAAAACCATGATGCCAAGCTGATGCTCTCCATCATCGATTGGCTTGTCAATGGAAAAGCGGCAAGCACCCACCGCCAGGATTTGCTCGCCTCCGACTGGCGCTCACCCGCCGAATTCCACGGTTACCTGGTTCGTGTTCTGGATGGCGTCACCAGTGAGGACGCGGCCCTGAAGGCCTGGTACACCGAAGCAGAAAAGAGTTGGCTCTATTATGTGGTTGGCCTCGTTCGGGCCAAGCACCAAGACTGGCGGGGTTCAGAAAAGCTGCTACAAGAGGCCGTCCTTGCCGCCGATGTGGATGCCTGGGAATTCGTGCTGGCTCGCTCCAAATTGGAGGAGGTCCAAAAGCGGCGGCGTGAATCCCTCAAGACTGAGGAAGAGTGGGCCAATTATAATGCGAACTTGGAGCTATTTAATCAGGCTGTCCAAAAGGCTCAGGAAGAGAAAAAGAACCGAGAAAACGAATTGGGTCCCTTGAGGGCCAAGCTCGGGGAAGAGACGGCCACCATGAAGGATAAGCTGCAGGTACTGGAGGAAATCCAGAAACTCTATCCCAAGAACCGAAACATTGCCTTGGCCTTGGCCTTCTACAGCGCGGCGGACGAATCATGGCCTCAAGCCCTGGAACACATTGGGGCAGTGTTGAAAGAAGAGGGACGGCAAAACTCAGATCGCATGAGCTTGGGGCTCCTGAAAGCTGGCATCTTGCATTACCAGGGGCATGAGGATGAGGCCCGGGCAAGTCTCGAGGCATTTGTGCTCCAGACAAGGGATCCCTGGTATCTGTCCATAAGCGAATATCTGTTGGGTAAACAAACCCTTGACGCGTTGATGCAAGGAGCGGGGAAAAGCCCCGAAAACCTCATCTCCGCGTATACACCTTTGGGTTTCTGGGCAGAAGGTTCCGGAGACAAGAAGAGGGCTATCAAGCATTATAAACTGGCACTGGAATCATATCTGGACAGCTGGATTGAATACGACTTCGCCAGAGAGCGTCTGAAAAAACTCAAGAAGCCTTCCCAGTAGTATCCTCTGTGTCTGTCGTCCCATTTCTACTCCACCAACGTGCGTTCAAAAAAATGATGAAATGCCGCAGGCAGAGAGCGAAAATCCACGCCTTGTGCCACTGGGGTAAGGTCCACAGAACTGAGGGTATTCCAGAAAAGCACGGGCCCTTCCTCGGGTTCAGACTTTACTCCTGCCAGTAGGGCCCCAAAGGTCTTGCCCGTATAGGTGGGATCCAGGAAGATCTCCTCACTCTCGTCCATAAGCTGAATCGCTTCCCGACATGCAGGCGTAGGATGCCCATAGCCGGGGCCATAATGTCCCCGCTCTATGGGAAAGTCGGCGAGGTTGAGCTGGACGCCGGGAACAGATCTGTCAAGACGCTGCATCAATTTCAAAGACTTGCGCGCCAGACGGAGCACGGCCTTTGGATTGGCAAAGGCGCTGGGAGCAACCTGTACTCCCATAACCCGCGTGCTGAGACCAGAGAGCCGCAGCCCCAGTACAAGCCCAGCCATGGTGCCGCATGTGCCCGCCGCCACAAAGATCATTTGTGGGAGGGATACTTCTTCGCGCTGTACCTGCGTGGCAAACTCCAGCCCCGCATCCACATACCCGAGTGTACCCAGAGGACTTGAACCGCCTGGCGGAACCAGGTAGGCGCTGCGCTGGCGGATTCTTTCGACCAAATAATATCGCAATGCGGCCTTCAGGAATGAGCCCGCGTATTTCATCTCAGCCCCGTATGCGTGGTACAAGAGGAGGTTGTTGCGAACATGGGCCGTCACGGGCTGATCAAAGAGTCCCAGCGTAACACGAAGTCCCAGCTTTTTCCCGAAAATCGTTGTAGCCAAACCATGATTGGTGCCCACCCCACCCCCGGTGACCACCCTCTTTCGATTCTGGGCAAGGGCCTCTCCCAGGAGGAACTCCAGTTTTCGAGGTTTATTCCCACCATATTCTGATGAGGTCTTGTCATCCCGCTTGATCCAAACCTCTTTGCCCAATTGAGAGCTAATGCTTTCTAAGCGGTGCACCGGCGTGGGTGCCTCCACCAGCGGAGTCCAGGGAAGCTGTTTTTGAAGTCCGGGAAAAGCCTCAAAAAGCCAAGGCCTGTTGAGACCAGGAGGAAGGACGTTCATCTCCGGCCTCCTTTCTTTGGTGGTTAAAGAGGTGAAGCCGTTATCATTACCTGATCAGCATACCATTGAAAATCATATGCGGGTCAAGGAAAATAGGCGGACTTGATTTTGGAATCAGACGATGCTGGTCTTCTTTTTGACGGTAATGACTTATGATCACTTATCAAGGCAAAATCTGAGCACACAAAAGCAAGACTCCCGACAGGACACATTTGGCCCTGCCGGGAGTCAAGTGAGAATACATCTTGCGGGGCTTCCCCCGCCAACCTCTAAACTGAGATAAGCTGAACAGAGAAGACCATCAACCCTTAACCAAATCTGAGGCAGGAACAGGGTTCAAGGGGTCTTCTGTTTAGGCTGGGACTTTTTCCTAAGTCTTAGAAATCGCAGCCTTTAACCGTCTTGCGCCCGTTCGCCTTTGCGCGCTCAGCGGCCTTTTTTATCGCCTCTTCCACCATGTCGTCCACAGCGTCGATTGCGTCGCCGCTCAGTCTCATCCCCTTCGCCTTTAACACCTCGTACAGTTTGGACTTGTAAACGTAATTCTTGGCCATCCTTCCTTCCTCCTTATGATAAATCTAACTCACTGGTCACAATTCTAACCAACTTGCCATTGAGTTCGGCGAGTATAGTAGAAAGAAAACCGTGTGTCAAGAAGACAGTAAGAATGATCACACAGCCCCAAGCCAGATGACAAATTGAATCCACGCGAGATGGAACACCTGATCCACATATAAGGGCAAGTCTTTCCAGTGCTCTGGATGTGAACGTTTCCAAACACGCATCCACCACAATACAAATCCGCTACGGTCTTGAGCAAAATGCTGCATGCCAATGACTGCAATCTGCCACCACTGGAGATCACATAAGAGAAATGGGATCAAATATACGAACGTATGAACCACACATGCGAGTGAACTTCGCTTCTTGTTGGTGGCCATCCACTCGTTTTGCAGAATGAAGTCACCAATCAGGTGCGCCAGAAAAGGATGCATCTTATACCTTATTTAAAGGTGCGACAAATCTGAGACCTTTGAAATCAGATCACCAGAAGATGATATGATAGAGTTTATCAGCAAGTTCTTTGTCCAGGCTCTTGAGGATCTCATACTCCTCCCAGGCCCTGTTCATGCTTCTTAAGGCCTCATAACTGACCCCCAGGTAAAAATGCGCTAACGCGTTGGAAGGATCAATTTCTACAAGGTGCTTCAGGGGGACAATGGCTTGTCCATGCTTTCTCATATTGCCATAACTCATCCCCATACCCATAAGCGCCTCTTTTTGCGAAGCATCCAGTCCAATAGCCTTGTCATAGGACTTAATTGCCTGTTTATACTTTCCCCAGCTACGATAAGAATCACCCATAAGGACCCAGGCCCTCGTATTGGACGGATCTTCTTTGGTCACCTTTTCTAAATGCTTCACGGCCTTTTTGTATTCCTGGCCATTAAATAGTTTCTCGGCAGCCTCCAGATTTTCATTGGGCAAGGCTTGCCCTGGGAGTATGAAGATACTCAAGACAAACAGGACGGATAGAACCTTGTTGCCAAAGTGAGATCTTCTCTTCCCACGCCTTAGAAGCGGCTCCTCAATTTTTTCTTCCATTTCATCTTTCATTATTATCCCTCCCATACGCAGGAGATGAATTCATTGTGTTCCTCAGCCGTCCTCTTGGCTCAGTCGATCGTCAATTATATTTTCATCCTGTCTGAAGAGTCAACACCACTGTACCAGATGCCCCTATAATGTAACGTTGCCAGATTCTTGCCGCTACAAAGAACCAATGCGCAACGCCAAGAAGTATTGAAACAGATACGATCATCAGAAAAAGACTATTTGATCTCTTCTTCGAACTTACGATACAGGCCTCGAAATTGATGGTAGGTCAACCCCAGAATCTGGGCCGCCCTCCTTTGATTGTATTTGGTCTTCTCAAGGGCCCTCTTTAAAAGACGGATCTTAAGATCCTTAACAGCCTCGTCAAATGGTTTGTCAACAAGCGCCTCTATCGACGGTTGCTGGCTATCGCTTGCGGGCTCTTCCAACGAAGGTGTGCGAGATTCACCATAAGGAGATTGGAAGGGGTCGAACTCAATCTCTGTGATCAGCGACGAATTGGATCGATACACAGCGCGCTCCACCAGGTTTTTCAGTTCACGCACGTTTCCAGGCCAGGCATAGTTTTCAAGTGCCCCGATGGCCTCCTCGCTGAACTCAGGTATCTCTTCCCGGCCCAATTCAAAGGCCATTCTTCCGGCAAAATGATTGGCCAACAAAAGGATGTCTCCCTTCCTTTCCCTGAGGGGAGGCAGGAACAACACATCAAAGGATAGCCGGTCCAGCAAATCCTGCTTGAATCGACCATCTGCTACCAGATGCACCAGATCCGCATTGGTGGCTGCGATGATGCGCACATCCACGTCAATACTTTCCGAACTCCCAACACGTTCGATGGTTCCATATTCCACCACACGCAATATCTTTTCCTGCACTTCCATCGGTATGGTGCCTATCTCATCCAAGAAGAGAGTCCCTCCCTCCGCGGCCTCAAATCTCCCCATCCGCCGCTGTTCAGCACCCGTAAATGCCCCTTTTTCATATCCAAACAGTTCTGACTCAATAAGCGAAGGATTGAGCGCTGAACAATTGAGCGCGACCAGTGGACCCTGCCAACGCGTTGAAAGAAAATGGAGTCTGGACGCGGCAAGTTCTTTTCCAGTGCCCCTCTCGCCAACCAAGAGCACGGGCCTATCTACCTCTGCCACCCTGGAGAGACGTTCCTGAAATTCCAGGAATGCCTCCGATTCTCCCAGTGCCTCCATCGTTCCCCGATGGTATCGCCCCTGGACATGCGCTTTGGAAGTGGGCCCTTGCTTGTTCATGGCAAAATCAACCATTTATTAGCTTTTTATACCAATATATGGCAAATCATATCACACCCCTGGGTGGGTTGTCAAGGCCATAAGCCTATGAATTTACTAAATTTTCAAGGCTGGAGCCCTAATGGCACACTTCCTGCCTAATCATGGGTTGAAACCCAATTATGGAGGTCATATCATGGGAATTTTTACACGATTTCGTGATATCGTCAGCGCCAATATGAATGCCATGCTGGACAAGGCGGAAGATCCTGAGAAGTTGATCAAACTGATGATCCGCGAGATGGAAGACACATTGATTGAAATCAAGGCATCCTGCGCCGGTGTTATGGCAAACAGGAAAAGGGTTCAGCGTCAATTGGATGAGACCCGTTCTCGAGAGATGAATTGGCAGGGGAAGGCAGAGCTTGCTGTGAACAAAGGCCGGGATGACCTGGCAAGAGAAGCGCTCGTTGAAAAGCGCAGATATGGCGACAGGGCAGGTGCCCTGGACAAAGAGCTCATTGAATTCGATGCCATGGTAGAGCAGTATCAGGATGATATCAGGCAGCTGGAAGAGAAGCTTGGGAGCGCACGGGAAAGACAGCGCGTACTTGTACAGCGTCACATTCACGCAAACAGGAAGAAACGGGCTCAGGAAGAAATCCGACGCATGGACAGTTCTGATGCCATTTTCAAGTTCGAGGAACTTGAAAACCGTATCGAACGAATGGAAGCAGAGGCTGATCTGGTCAATTTTGGGAGAAAGCCGGACCTGGAAGTGGAATTTGACAGCCTTCTTGTGGACGAAGACATTGAGAAGGAATTGCAGAGCCTAAAATCTTCCCTGACAAAAAAGGGCGAAAAGGCTCCTTCCGGCTAACGCCATGTGCATTCGTCTCTTTTCTCTACGTGAACCCATCAGGCCTCAAGGTCTGTGGCGTCAAATCAGTCTTCTTGCAGTTGCCATTTGAGGCAGTCTGGGTGTAGATTAGATAGTAAAAACGCATTGGCGGGTGGGACATGAATCGAGACTCTGCAAAATATCTGAAGGAACGGGTGAAGCGATGCAAGTAGTTATGGGGCTTGTGGTCATTTTCGGGGGATCCGTGCTGGCATTGGCGATTGTGGGAGGGACCATCCTGATGGTCATCAAGATCCTAAAGGGAGGTATGTCCCGAACAGGCCAGAAGGCCCAGGCTGAGGACGCCAAAATGGTACAGGAAATCTATGAAGGTCTGTCCAGGATGGAACAGCGGCTGGAGTCGCTGGAGACCATTATTCTTGATCGCAAAGGAAAGGACCGTGAATCATGAAACGATTTGAAAAAATGCTGCGTGGCGGGATATATCGTTCCCGAGATGGAATCATATTAGGGGTGTGCAGAGGCATTGCCGAATATTTTGATTTTTCCATCTTTTGGACGCGCGCCGTTGCCCTCATACTCCTGTTTTTTACCGGACTCTGGCCCATTGTCGTGCTGTATTTCATTGCGGCACTGATCATGAAGCCGGAACCGGTTTTACCCTTGCGAACCGGTGACCAGCAGGAATTCTATGAGAGCTATATTCATTCGCCAAAATCGGCGGCCGATCGGCTGAAAAGAAGATATGAGAAACTTGAGCGTCGTATACAACGAATGGAGAACTATGTCACATCACCGGAATTTGATTGGGAACACAAATTGAACCCATAGAAACGGCATCCCTCACCTTATTTCATCACTTCCAGTCAGGGAATGCTTACCTCTTCATGCCTTGTCCCATTTTCCTGTAGGATTCAAGTACCCCATCCCTGAAATACAGGTAATAGGTGTTCGTCCCGTAGTCGTAGACCCATTGCTCCTTGCCTCTCCGGTTGGACCTGCCTATGTTTCCCCAGGAAGGCTCCCCCCAGGAGAGTCGAGCCATCTCTTTGGTCATGCCCGTCCAGATCCGGCGGTCCAGTATATCCGCCTGTACGCTCATGGGGAAGCCCGACTTCCTGATCTCGTAGAGCCTGTGGGCCACATCAGGCTCATCCACCCTTTCGCCCAGACCCACATGGACCCACCTCGTGTAGAGCGTCTCAAAGCCTGAGCTCACCCTAAACAGTCCAAGCTCGTAGGTTTGTCCCACGCAGGTCTTCCTTTGCATCAGTCTTTCCACAAGGGTCCCTGTTTTCGTGTCCCCTTGACAGCCCCCTATAAAAAACCAGTAGAACCGCCCAAGCTCCGGGTCCACTTCCACCTGTTTGGGAATCTTCTCCTTGAGCTTAAACCTTGCCTTTCGGTAAAGTAATCCGCCTAAGGTTTTCTCCTCATTCACTTTGGCCAGCATCTCCCCATAGCGAAGCTTTTCCGGTTCATCTTCCATGATGAAATAGAGAATCTCACCTGGCCCCACGTTCCGTATGTTCTCAAGGGTGGACAGGTACCATCCCACCACCATCTCCCCGCTTTCTGCATACTCCGTCTTCGTGCTTAACTGGAACCAGCCTTTCACCTCGGCTGCCCTCGGCACTTCTCTCCACTCTATGGGTATCCATGTGGCATCACGTCTGGTCTCGAAGCTGGACGGGACCTCAAAGACCTCAGAGCCCCGAACCGTATCCACAATGGGATAGTCGGTCCCCGGTCCTGACCGCACTTCTCCATTCCTGAGTACAACAAAGTAGTCAGCATGGGAGAGTATGGGGAGGAACAGAACGGCCAGGATCATTATTATAATGATTTCCTTTTTTCTCACGTCTTCTAATCTCCTCATACGAAATTCCCGCACCTCTCATAAAGAAATGGGCTATTCCGCATTCCTCCGCTTAAATCCCACTTTTCCAATGCCCATCGGATCAAGCATCTACCAGAAAAAATATCATAAAAACAACCACTTAGTCAAGCATTTTATGGCTTTGGCCTTTTCATGTGGACGCAGTGTTTCCGCCAAACTTGACATCTAAGCCAACATGTAGCCCTTTTTCGCCATGAAATAGGTCACCGCCGCATCCGTGCAGTTATAAAAAAGCAAAATGACCATTGCTACCCACAGTCCATCCTTTTGGCCCCGATATATGAGAAGCAGAGCATACGTCCATACCATGAGAGATCCCATCAATTCCGCGACCCCCAGGGCCCTATGGCCCAAATAGAAATCCCCCAATCCGGGGAGTAGCAACGATCTCCACGTAGCCTTCTTGGGCGTCTTGAAAGCCGCTTCACAGTAAGGGCATTCGGTCAGGCCTTTTTCAAGTGGGACAAAGCAAGAAGGGCAAATGCTTTCAAGCACGGCCTCTGGTTCCCCTTTTACATGTTCTTTCCGCTCCGCTATGAATGCCTTCAGCTCCTTGGAGATGTAACGCTTCATCTGCGTGAGCACACGTCGCTTCGACCTTATCCGATCCAAGACCATGCTGCCAAACAACATGCCTCTTTTAACCCTTCTTATGTCTTCGTAAAGTACTTGAAACAAGTAGTGGGTCGTGCCTTTCATCCTCGAGTTGACGTTTATGAGTAGGATTCTCTGATTGGTTGCAAGAATGGCATAGTGGTTGTACATCATTGTCAGCCAGCCGTTGCCAAGAAACAGTTCGGCAGGATAATAGGCCGTTCCCTTGCCGACTCTCATGACCCTTTCGCCCTCTTTTATGATCTTGACCAGGACCTCCGACACGGCCATCAGGATCTTGACTTTGAACTTGTTCTTTCTGTTTCTGTATCCTCCTCTCTTGCCAGGCGAAAGAATCTCTTCAAAAGCAACCTTTTCCGGGGATATGCCCTGCAGCTCCGGGTAATCCATGAACACACCATGGTCCAGGGGAACCCCGGTTCCCGCATCCCCAAAGGGGGACTTTGCATGGGCAGAGCCCCCGGTATCAGCCTCCGATCTCTTCGCCCACACGGCTCCACCTGGGTCGATCACCATGACCTCGCCACAGTTCTTGCATCTGACCCTTGCTCCAGCTTTACCTATTTTTTCATCTGGGATTTTGTAATCTTTGTTGCAAGTGGGACAAATAATAACCAAGGCTTTTCTCCCTTTTCAAAGGTCCCATCCTTAAGAATTGTCGAAAAACGTCAAGATATGCCAAATTTCGTTCAGGTGGACGCTGGCCCCAAGTGCGGTTCATGTCCACGGTTTTCCCTCTGGACACGGCCCCCTTGAGCTTAAGGACATGTTGATACATCTCTTTTGGTCATTTCCAACACATCCTCGCCTTGATCGAGAGATTCATGCAAGAAGCATGCAAAACCCGTCTGGCCACTGCCCTCGGGAAACAGAAAAGGCAGAGCCATTAAAGGCTCTGCCTCTGTCAACAGATAGATATGCAGACCGATGCTTGTGCGTCCTAACCTCTCTATGAGACACCAGGGACTTACTGAGACCCCTCTTTGGAGACCAATAATTTTTGCCCCGGTTTAATGGCCTGCCCTGTACTTATTTGGTTGAGACGGCACAGTTCGGCCAGAGATATTCCATGCTTCTTAGCGATCCCATAGAGCGTCTCCCCCGGCTGAACCTGATGGTGCGCTGTATCGGTCTTCAAGACTGACTCTTGCTGGACACTAACCGGGGCCTTGCTTTTAGTCTGTTCAGTCACAGCGGCCGTCTGCAACTGGGCAACCTTGTGGGACAGTTCATCCATTCTCTTGGCCAGAGATTCTCCGGTTGCATTCTGTTTTGACACAGATCGCTGAAGCTCCATAACCAGGCCCGCAAGTTGGGGTAAACTCTGTTCCACCATTTTCAGTCTATTCTTGATGGGGTCTAGGTCTGCGATCGAACGCTTGTGAAATTGGAAAAACAAAGCGAATCCTACAACCAGGATGAGCACGACTATCCCTGCAAAAATCAGATACGACGTTAGGGGCATAGAACGCCTTGACCTCGTACCGGTGACGGTCTCGGCCAAATCCAGATTTAGTCTAAGGTCTTCGTCCATCACTCTTCCCTTCTCCTTTTATGAGGTTTCGCACAGGCCCCCTTCACAGAAATATTTGTGGAAGATAGGAGCATGTCGTGGATCAGAATAATATGGGTAATCACGTACAAGTCAAGAAAATTGGTAGCGTTAGATATCCCCTTGCCTCCGGTTCATAGGCCCTATGGCCTCTGCTAACCGGAAGCCGGATGGAACAGAGGGGCATGGCCGCAAAAAAGAATGGGATACTCGATTCTCCGGCTATGTCAGTCTCTAAGTGGACAACTTCTATCCATAGCCGTTGACAAAAATGATCGGTTTATTTAAAATCCGCTGAAATTTCAGGATGATGCAATAAGCAAAGAACCCGGGGCCAGAAGACCAGTTTTTTGACTTCAAAATGAAATCCGTCGCTCGCATAGCACGGTGGGTTCTGTTTCTGAGCACAGGTGTTGGGCATGAAAAAACCGATTCTCCTATCCATCCTTATCTCTCTTTTCTTCTGGGGGCACACACCCGTCTATGGTGTGGAGGAGACCATAAACAACCTGCCGACCCAACCCTTTAAGAAACCTCGAGTCGTGTATCTTAAATGGGGGCGGAAGTTGCTTTGTGATTATGTGTGGAGGGATGGCGATACCATCTTTGTTGTGGTTCACGGGAAGGAATTCGCCGTCGGGTATGACCCGAAGGAGATTGACCTGGAGAGGTCCTTCGGAACGCCCTCAAAGGGTGCCGCCCCTAAAGAGAGCAAGGGAGTTTCTGTCGCAGCGCTTTATGAGAAATCAGGGATTGAAGTCCTCGTCGACCAGATTGGCGGGCTATATCTCTCTGGACTCGCCCAACATCAGGCAAAACTACCCCCTGAGCTGTTCAACGCGCTACAACGCGCCGGGCGCAACGCTTTCCAGGCCACGAAAATGCGAAAAAAAGTTCTTGAGCTCATGAAAAGCAGCTTTGATCCCGAACTGGCGCAGGAGGTATTGAAATGGCTTCTATCCCCCTTAGGACAAGAGATCACTGCCCTTGAAAGCATCCAATTCAGCCCAAAATCACTTAAAGATATGCAGGCCTATAGCAAACAGCTCCAGAGCAATCCCCTACCGCAAAACAGATATAGGCTGATCCGGAGACTCGACGCGGCCACTGCGGCATCCGAAAAGAATGTGGAAGTGGCATTGACGATTCTTGTGCAGACTGCAACCGCAATGCAAGGCGTTATCTCGAAAGGGGAAAAAATATCTGTGGAAGAGATGAGGAGACAGATGGCTCTCAGACGGCCCCAGTTAGAGGAGAACGCCAGAAAGTCAACCGAAGTCAGCCTTATTTATATCTATCAGACACTCACAGACAAGGAGCTTGAGCGCTACGTCTCTTTTTCAGAGTCGGAGACTGGCACAGCCTATCATAGAATGGCTTTTGAAGCACTTATGGCAGCCCTGTCAGGCGCAGCAGAAGAGAACCAGAAGGCCGTTGCGAAAATCTTGTCCAATTATGCGCGAAAAGGAGGTGGGTAGCTACACTGCTAAGATTAGGAGACGTTTAAAGACTGCCTTTCAGGATTCATCCTCCGAGTTCGCATCCCTTAGAGCATCGTAACATTTCTCTATGATCCCGGCATAGTAGGGCGTTAGGTCAATAAACTTTACGCCAATCCCCTCCTCGGTAATACGGCTAACCTGGGCCTTTATGAGCATTGCCTCCCCCTGGGTAGGGAACTTCAAGACAAGATCAATCTCATCGCCCGGTTTGTATTGAGAAGGACTTTCCGTGTGGATAAACACACCACTGGTGCTCAGGTCCTCGATTTTATGCGGCCCTTGGCGGCCCCACACCTCCACTTCCAGACGAAACGTTGTCCTCGGGGCCCTCCTTCGTTCATCTTCCATCCCTAATTCCTCTCCGCTCCAGTGTTGAAACGGCTTGAATAATTCAGCATCCCCACAGACCCAAGGCAGCATTTAGGGTCCAGCATTCTGCATTCAATGTCAAGCACTTGCGCCTTACCCCAGATCCCCCATCAGGAATACTTAATAAGTCCCTGATTTCAGTCTTCAATCCCAAATTAGACGGTGAATTTAGACCTTACCCACCGTTTGTGACCCTGAGAATCTGTCCCTCAATGCGTCTTGGTCGGCGGACCTCCCAATCTAAAATCTCGCCCTTTAGTTCCTCACACAAATGCTCCCCAAGCCTGTCAAACGTGGTTCTTCCGGGATCCGCGATGAGCACCGTGTCCACACCTGCGCGCAGGGCCCGGCGAATAAGCTTTTTGAGAGGATCGATCATTGAATCCCAAAAGCAGATATCGGCCCCAAGCAGAACATCTACATTTTGTAGGTGATTTTCAGTTAATCCCTGGAAGGACTTCCGCATGGTGGTTATTCGCACACCGTTAATCTCTGCGTGAAGGCGCAAGAATGGGAATACTTCGGTATCGATATCGACGCCAGTAACCACTGCCCCATGCCTTTTCGCACAGTAAATGCCCGCCAATCCCCAGCCACAACCCACATCCATGACATGGGCTCTTTTCGGCAGCCCACGACGCCTGAAGTAATCCATCAACAGCCAGCTCGACGTCCAGAATTTATTGCCATGATGAGAGGGGATATTATCCTGCTTTAACTTTCGTACTTCAGGGTGGCGCGAAAGGAGCACGCGTATCCCGAACGCGCGAATCTCCTTATTTGCATGCATAGCCATCAGTCTACACCTAACAAAATTGTTCGCCTCGTTAGAGGTTATGGGGTCAAAGAAATAAGGGTAACTGATGGGCATAATATGCAAAACCGTTTGCAAGTCAAGAAAATTGGCGCGTCTGCCAGGTGAGGCCGCTACAGTTTTCGCAAACGCAGTATGCCTATGTCCGGAGGACAAGCTAAGCGGATGGGGAGAAAGAAGGTTCCCACCCCTTTTGTTATGAACGTCCAGCGATGTACTGTTTCTCGAATGAGGCCGGTTGTTCCCCTATATTTCCTTGAGCAAGGGACCCATGGGGCTTTATTGATGAGCGGTATTCGAATTTGGCCCCCATGGGTGTGTCCTGATATGACAAGCCTGACTCTTCTCTCTCCTCCAAGTTGTATATTAACATCCGGATTGTGAGAAAGCAGGATAACAGGGGTACGCCTACCCAAGTCGCCCAGGGCCTTGAGAGGACGTGCCGGCCCTTCCCAGTAATCGTCAACACCGGCCACTGCCAGGCCACGGTCCAAGGCCACATGCCTGTCATCAAGGCCCACAACCCCAATCCCTGAAAGCGACTTTCTAACGAGGCGCGCATCTGTCCAGTGATCATGATTACCGAGCACTGCAAATATGCCAAGAGGGGCCTTTAAGCCTTTCAAGGCCTCAAACACGTACGACCCTTTCTTCACGTTCTTGGTACTGTGACTGTAGCCACCGTCCACAAAATCGCCCAAGAGGGCAACTAAGTTAGGCCTTTCATGGTTCATCACGCGAACGGATTCCCAAATATCCTTTTTATGGACAAAAGCGCCGGCATGAAAATCGGACATGACCCCGATTTTCAATCCATCCAGTCCCGTTGAGAGTCCGGACAGGGGCACGTCCTGTCGGACGATCTCAAGCCTTCTGGAAGAGATGTATCCAGCACCTCCAGCGACGACCACGCTGGAATAGAGGATGCTGCGCAACCATGCACGCCTTGTGAGCTTAAGCGTCTTCATCTTGTTTGGAAAGTTTTGTCTGTGGTGGGATCTTTAGATGATTCATAGCAATTGTTGGAACTCATAATATCTTGAGGCATCGCGGTGTGGCTTTTGTTAACTCAGCAGCAATACGATAACACCCATGAGGGCGAACGCGGCAAAGAAAATAATGATCTGGGT
>JASFEQ010000057.1:0-15855 GCA_050124735.1 Desulfobacteraceae bacterium
CCCCCGCTTACCCGCTTCCTAGCCAAACGACGCCTATCCTGTGTTGTTGTTAGAAATTTAAAATCTAATGGGCGTCCCTGTTTCAAAGGCACAACACAGTTATCTAAGATTTGTAAAATTTCTTAGAAAAATAGAAATTCTTATGATCCAGATTTAGGGGACGGCCAACCGGCTTACAAATCTCCCAGCTATCACATCTGGAATTCCCCCTTTGCACTCAGTCTCGTGTGCTCTGTCATCTGCTCACCAGCTTATCAGCGTATGTTCTATGACGCTGGCGCTTGAGCCCTTTTCTCCATGTTGGGTTTTCCTTGACATACCCCCACTCTTATTTGATAAAAACCACGTATGTCCATGAGATAGTAAGCATTATATCAACGCCCGGCAAACAAGAGCTTTATACCGATCACCCATGTCTTGTTACTTTTTGAAACATAAGAAAGGCTAAGAATGGGTCAAGGTTGTCAAAACACCCTGTTTCTCAAAATGAGGCAGGGTTTTATTTTGCGCTGTGTGAAACGCAAGGGCCGGTCATGTATATCCCTATGAGAGACCCGATCCCTGAACGCTCACGTTCGGGATGTAAGAAGGTGGCCGGAAAGGAGGGGCTGTTGTGTACGAGTTGATATATGATGAGGAAACGTGCAACAGATGCGAAACCCTGGATTGCCTGACCAAATGCCAGCATATGGATCTGAGTCTTGAGCAGGCCAGGGAAGAGAGGCAGAAGATCCTCCAGGGAGAAGACTCCCGGGTACTGTCCGATTGTCTCACCTGTTATGCCTGCGAAGAGTATTGTCCATACGATAATCATCCATTCTATCTGATCGTGGACCGACAGGAAGAAAAGGCGATCTGGCCGGCCCCGATCCCGATAACGAAACAGCAAATCATGATGATGGTCCCCAAAGGCAGGATCGAGCCCCAGAAGGTCCATGACCCGGTGGTGAACATGTGCTATTTTCCCATGCTTACCGATTGTGTTCGAGGGAAGCTTTTCCAAGGGGCATCCATCATCGTGGGGAGTGACATCTTCTGCAACATCATGTGGCTCCATTTCGCCAAGAACTCGGTGATACGAGAGCGCCTCCCTCAAATGATCGACAACATCTGGACATACTATTTGAAAGAGAGTGGTGTGGATGAGTTGGTCTGTTTCCATGATGAGTGCTACGGCACGTACACACATCTGGCACCTGCATTTGGGATTCAGGTCCCGTTCAAGTCGCTCCATCTGTTCGAATACCTCACCAGAAGACTCGATGGATTGAAGGAGCATATTCGTCCCCTCGGCATGAAGGTGGCGTACCAGCGCCCTTGCTCAAACCGCCTTGCCCCAGAGACCCAGCAATGGGTGGACCTCATCTTCCAACGAATCGGCGTAGAAAGGGTTGAGCGGGAGTATGATGGGGACAATGCCCTTTGCTGCGGCGGGGTGCTGAGGGCCCAGCAGCGAGAGGAACTGGCCGATGATTTACTGGAGCGAAACCTCAGCGACATGAAGGCTTCAGGGGCGAACGTGTGCGTCTTCAACTGTCCATTCTGCCTGTTTACCATGGGCGAGGCTGTAGCCCAACGCGGTATGATGCCGATCCTCATGAGTGAGCTATGCCATTTCGCCCTTGGCGAAGGAAAGATGATGGGAGGGTGATGCCATGGAGGAGATCTACGAGGGACTTACGCAGATCGTGGGACCGGAATACGTCTCGAATCAGCCAGAGGAACGTTTCATATACTCCCGGGACCCGGGCACTATGGAGCCCTATGAGCCAGATTTCGTGGTGATGCCCAATAGCACTGAGGAAGTCCGGGAGATCGTTCTTCTGGCCAATCGAAGAGAGACACCCGTGGTTCCCTTGGGGGCCGGTCTTGTTTTGTCCGGGCTCACCAGGCCTTTGAAGGGCGGGATCGTGGTGGATATGAAACGGATGAACCGGATCCTAGAAGTGAATGAGACCAGCCGCTATGCCACTGTGGAGGCAGGGACCTCCCAGGGCATGCTCCAGGCCTATCTGAAAAAGCACCATCCAAAGCTAAAACATTCCATCCCGGACGCCCCACCCATTGCCACTGTGGCCGGAAATGTGCTCATTTTCGGCTCCGGTCACCTTTCTCATGCTGGAGGCTTTCACTCAGACATGCTCAACGGACTGGAGGCGGTTGTGCCCACGGGCGAAGTGGTCAGGATAGGATCTTGCTCCACATCCCCATATTGGTTCTCTCGGGCGCCCCTCCCGGACTTGGCGGGGCTTTTCCTGGGATGGTCGGGAACCACCGGTATCGTGACAAAGCTGGCCATCAAGCTTTTTCCCAACCGTGCACTTAATGATGTGGGGATCTTTGTGACGGAGGATCCGGCGTTGGTCCCGGACATCCTCAACAGGGTGACGGGTGCTCAGGTGGCCGAAGATATGACCACCTGGATGATGGCCAAGCCGGAATGGGCCCGGGGGTTTCAGCACATCAATGTGAATTTCTCAGCCGATACCAAAGAGGAGTTGAGCTGGCGGTGGAGGCTGATCCGGGCCTCTGTCAAGAAGTACATGGATGAGAGGGTGGGTGGCTTCATGATGCTCCCTCCCCCCATGAAAAAGGCCTTTCTGGAGGCGCCTTCCACGGCGCTGACCCGTTTTGCTGATGTGAGGAAAGGCGGGGGGTTTGAATACGTGGGGGCCATTATGCCCATTGAGCTTTTTCCCAAGGCCTACCAAGCCGGTTTGGAGATTGCGGAGCGCCACGACACCAGCTACTCAACGGGAGCGCGCATAATAGGCCTGGGCCATTGCATGATGTTCTTCTGGGCATATCCTTTCAACCGAGCAGATGCCTCTGATGTGAAGCATGCCCAGGAGGCGCTGGAGGATACGAACCGTGTGGCCCTAAAGTTGGGCGGCGTTCCGTGGAAGGCGGAGGCTCCGGCTCAGAGACAGATCATTGAGAAGATGGATCCCAACACGTTTTCACTCATGAACCGTGTTCGGGGTGTTCTGGATCCCAAGGGCATCATGAATCCTGGGAACTGGGAACCTGCCCCTAAGGGTGGGAGTGAGTAATGCGAAGTCGTACAAAGGAGAGGGGGAGGTGGACTGATGGAATATGCGGAAATCCTTCACAGATGCTTCCGATGCGGATACTGCAAACTGCCAGGCAGCTATGAGGACCTGAACTGTCCTTCCTACTTGAAGTCCCGGTTTGAGACCTTTTCCCCTGGTGGGCGGATGTGGCTTTTGTGGGCATGGTTAAATGGCGATATCAACACCAGCCAGCGTCTGAGTCAAATCCTCTTTTCCTGTGCCAGCTGCGCCAATTGTGTGGAACACTGCGTCTTCCCCAAGTTCAAGGATGACCTGCTCAATGCTTTCATCTCCGGGAGGGAGGAACTGGTCAATGAGGGGATTGTTCCCCCCAAGGTAAGGGATTATCTCAAGGCCATGAACGTACATGGAAATCCCTATAAGCTTCCCCAGGCAGACCGGGGAAAGTGGGCCGAGGGGCTGGACTTGGAGCCCTACGAGGGACAGGAACACCTTTTATTTATAGGATGTGTGGGCGCATACGACGAACGTGGGCAGAAAATCGCCAGAGCCGTTGCCTCTTTACTCAAGGACTGGCAAGTCTCCTTCGGGATCCTGGGCTCTGAGGAGCACTGCGACGGAAACGAAGTCAAATGCCTCGGGGAAAGAGGCCTCTTTGGGCAGATGGCGCAAGAGAACATCAGGGCCTTTCAAGAAGCAAGCGTAAAGAACATTATCACTCTATCACCGCATGCCTTTCATGCCCTGAAAGAGGAATACCCTAAGTTGGGGGGAGACTTTCAAGTCTATCACTACAGTCAGATCCTTGGAAGGCTGATCAGCAAGATCGACTTTAAGGTAAAGCAGAGAACGCTGCGGGTAACGTATCACGATCCATGCTACCTGGGACGGCATCAAAAAGAATACAAGGCACCGAGAAGAGTCCTGAGGGCGCTGCGCGGCGTTCAGTTCACGGAGATGGGGCGGGCCGAGGCGAATGCCCTTTGCTGCGGCGGGGGCGGTGGCAACTTCTTTACAGATGTGCTGGGGACCGGCCCGGACAGCCCGGCCCGTGTAAGAGTTCGTGAAGCCCTTGAAACAGGCGCCGAGATCATCGCTGTGGCCTGCCCAAACTGCGCCAAGATGCTTGAGGACGCTGTAAAGGCGGAGTTCCTGGAAGATAACCTTGCGGTGATGGATCTTGCCGAGCTTGTTCAACTCCCATGACGTCCGTCCTCTGTCATCTACTTATTAGCTTACCAGCTTACAAGCCAAAAAACGCCTTTCTTGTGTTGTTTTGCGGAACGTTATAATATTATGCATGTCCCTCATTTTTTGCTATCCCTCAGGTAAGAAGAAATATGGCCAGGATCAAAGATGAAAAAGGCGGAGACAACGCCTCGACAGGTGATAACAAGGAGATGTTTGACACCCTCTTTCGTGAGGAGTTGGATGTCCAGAAAAAAGGTGCCCAGGGAGCAGCGCCGCCCGGGACAGATGCAGGGGAGATAGAAGCCAAAAAGGAAGATCCCGAACCGCCTGTACAGGATGAACTCTCCGAAACCGTTGCACTTTCCACGGCTGAGAGAAGGATTTTGAAGATAAAGCCCGGCCTGGATGATGAGAACGATACCGTCAAGAGTTTTGAGGCTGAAGAAGACCACGAGTTGCAGGGACTCATAGATACGTCGCCCATATGGCGTTACAAAGAGGAGGCCGTTGAAGATTTTGGCCCTGAAACAGATGCGAAACCTGGCAAAAGGTCACATCGTTCAAGGACCACATTGTTGGCCTTTATACTGGTCGCTCTCGGGGCCTTCTCCATCACCTATTTCGGAATCGTCGATCTACGCAAGTTCATGCCACTCTCTGAGTGGAAACCAACATCCATTGTAAGGCATCGGGTGGTGAGAAAGCCGGCCATCCCTCCCATTGCTGAAGAAAGACCTCCTACTAAAGCTCTTACACAAGAGACGCCCGTCGAAAAGCCGGTTGCTGTCAGGGAAACACCCGAACCCATGACTTCAACAGCACCAGCGACACCCGTCGAAAAGTCGGTTGATGTGAGCGAACAATCAGAGCACATGCCGTCAAAACCAGAGCCCACTCCCGAGAAAAGACCGCCCGAGACCGCTTTATTGAGGGAGCCTGCCCGTGACACCCAACCGCTCGAATGGGTTGAGGGGTCTTATCCCTATTCGGTTTACCTGGGCTCTTACGGGACCCCTGAAAGACTGCAAAAAGCCATGACCGATTACGGAAACGGGGGTCTTTCACCCTACTGGATTCAAGTGGATCTTGGGAAAAAGGGGATATGGTTCAGGCTCTTTACCGGCTCTTTCAAGACAAGGGGAGAAGCCGATGCATTTATCAGGGAGAATCAGATAGACGGTGCATTCTCGAGACACACAAAATACGCGGTACTCATAGGGACCTACGGATCTGAAAAGGAGCTCAACACGGAGAGATTGGAACTTCGTGCCATGGGGTACTCTTGTTACGAGGTAAAAGGTAGTGGTGTTTTCCGGCTGTTTACCGGGGCTTTTTACCAGATGGCACGCGCGCAGAAACACAAGGCGGACTTGGCCTCCAAGGGCATCCGAGGTGAGGTGGTCGAGCGATGAAAAGGGGGATGGGTATTGATATATTGATAAATGAAAAGAGGGATGCCTGCTGGAGCAAGGAGCGTGGAGCAAAGAGCACAGAGCATACAGTGTCTCTTTTAGGCGCTCTTATTTAAGGTAATAGGAATTATTATTCTCAACTCAAATTGGAATTGGAAATTGTGATTTTGAAAACCAAATGGATTGACTTTCTGTACAGGGTCGCCACAGGCAGTCGAAAATTTCGAAATCTTCTTACACCAATTGGGGCAATTTTCTATGCTTTATTAACAGTGCTGTTTGTTGTTGTTGCCTTACAAGTAGATAAATTTTTAGAGCTTCCCAGACTTCTTCCTGAAACGCTGAATCTGGTTTTGTCCTTACCCATTCTTTCGCTTGCGTTGTTTATGATGGGCTGGTCGGTTTTCAATTTTCTTAAAGTAAAAGGTACACCCGTACCTTTCAATCCTCCGCCCAAGTTAGTCACAACTGGCCCATACGCTTATACAAGGAATCCCATGCTTACAGGTATTTTTCTCCTGCTATTTGGTCTTGGCGTTTTCTTTCGTTCTATTTCTCTTGTCCTTTTATTCACGCCACTTTTTATTTTCATTAATGCTTGGGAAGTAAAGAGCATTGAGGAACCAGAGCTGGAGAAGCGGTTCGGTGAGGAATATGTTGAATACAAGAAACAGACGCCCATGTTTTTTCTCAGGTTGAAAAAAATCGGAGAAAAGTGATTTGGGGGACGGGTATTGATATATTGATAAAAGAGGGACGCCCGTACGAGCAAGGAGCACGGAGCATAGAGTAAGGAGTAAGCCCTTCGACGTTTCAAAATTGCTCAGCATTAACTGCGCTCAGGACAGGAAGTGAGGAGTGTGCCTGTTCCATTGGAAGCCTAATCCTCATAAGCAAAGCAGGCCTTAAAAAGAGCCCATTCTTATGAGACTGATACCACAATAAGGGAAAGGGGGCATGAATAATTTCAAAGGCAGAATTGCGATTGTGACCGGTGGGGCGTCCGGCATGGGACGTGAGCTCTGCAAAGAGTTAGGGAGAAAGGGAGCAGTGGTTATCGCGGCTGATATCAATGAGGAGGGAGCACAAGAAGTTGCTTCAACCATTACCACAGCAGGCGGCCAGGCAGTTGCGGCAAACCTGGATGTGTCGCAGGCTGCGGATGTACAGAAGCTCATAGATGAAACGACCCGTGAACAGGGGCGACTCGATTACATGTTCAACAACGCGGGGATCGCTGTGAAAGGCGATGTGCGAGACATGACTCTTGAGCATTGGCGGCGCGTTTTTGATGTGAACCTGTTAGGGGTCGTTTATGGCACGAACTCAGCCTACTCCGTAATGGTTAAACAGGGTTTTGGGCACATTATCAACATTTCTTCGTTATCGGGTCTGGTCGGCTACCCAACCAACGTTCCCTATGCAACGACCAAATATGCGGTCGTTGGGCTCTCAATTTCCTTGCGGGTGGAGGCAGCGGACCTGGGGATCAAGGTAAGCGTGGTCTGTCCAGGGTTTGTTAAAACGAGTAACTTGGAAAACGCCACTCTGCTAAACGCCAGTAAGGAGGATTTCTTGGCTCAGATACCGTTCAAGAGGATGGATGCCACTAAGGCTGCGAAGGCTATTCTGGGGGGCGTCGTTCGCAACCGGGCCATTATCACCTTTCCTTTCAGTGCTCGTTTTTTGTGGTGGCTCAACCGGCTCCACCCGAGTATCTTAACACCTTTAGGCCGCAAAATGGTCAGAAGGTTTAGGGCAGTACGCAACGAGCCCTGAGCAGGCAGCGGAGAAACGGGGGACGGCCTAAACGTGGATACTTTTGCTGCCGCGTTGAAATGGGCTTCGCCCCAGTTGAATGGCTTCCAGATTCAACGGGGCAAACATTTCACGGGGTAAAGATCCTTAATCCTAGATAAAAACGTGATTTGCTGTCTATGGTTGCAACTGCTTCAAAATACTTGACTTTTCTATGGTTTTAGCCTATTATCATCAAAATCTCTTCTTCATATCATTTCTACGAGACCCACCCCCAAGATGCATACATTCTCCCTGGCAGAATGCCATTGAGGCTGTCGGAAAACGCCCATTTGCCATTCGACAAGCCGTTCGACAGGCTCACGGTCCTGAGCAATGTCGAAGCATCGAAGGGCTGCGTTACCCTCATCCCTTGTCACTGCGGTGTACTTCTATATGTACGCCTCATTCCTCGGGATTTCGTCCCGCAGAAAGGCCTGCGGGATGGACATTTTCCATCAGCCTCTGAGAAGCCGGTTTTTAGACAGATTCATTTGTTCTCTAGGGAGCGTATAATATCACCATTCAATGTTACTTCGAGAAGACCCAATAAGAAGTTGGGTTGAAAAGGAACTCCACAAAGATGACGTTTCCACTCTCATTATCAGTGAATTGTGGAAAGATGTGTAAGAAACACAGGGTCTGAGACCCGTGAAATAGTCGGAGGGCGAAGAAAATGGAGATTGTCAAAGAGATAAGGATGATGCTCGAAATAGAGACTAATGAAAGAAGCATTGTAAAGGAATTTAACAATCTACACGATCTAAAGATATTCATGCAGGATTTTTTTGCCCTGACAGAGGTGGATGATCGGAGGAGTGGGATGTCGATGCTTCGTTATCGAGGGCCGGAAAGGCGAACGCAAATATAGTTCACCGTTGTTTGACTTCCCCCTTCCCATTTTCCGTAGCCCCGCCCTGAAAACGGGATCTTCAACAAACGGGATCTCCGCTTCGCTCCGACAGACTATTGTGGAGGGTGCAGAGGACGGGCGTCACCCGGGTTCCCCCTTGGCGAGGAGCAGAGCGCATAGGGCGTAGGGCATGGAGCGAGGAGTAAGGCACTAAAAGAGTTGACTTGTCGGTCGTTTTCAATATTATCCTAACCCATTAAATCTTCCTTCCAATCCGTTAATCACCGATCTAGATAACAGATGCTTGATTCTGGATTCTGGGAAACATATTCCTTCAACCAAATTGACCTCTAAGCACAAATAGAGGCTTACCATGGAGCACCCTATGAAAATGTATTCATCTTGCCCCTTATGGAACATTTCTTAGGAGTCAAGTCTGAGGACACGGTTAAGGACAAGGATAAACAGGATGTTAAAACGGGAAATAGACACGCCAGCGCTTCTGATAGACATAGATCTAATGGAAAAAAATCTAGAAACACTGGCTGGTTTCTTCAGAGGGAAGAAAGGGAAAGATTTCCGTCCTCACTATAAGACCCCAAAATCCCCGTTTTTGGCAGCAAAGCAGATAGAATCCGGCGCGATAGGTATAAGTTGCCAAAAATTAGGAGAGGCTGAAACCCTTATCAGCGCAGGAATAACCGATGTTTTGATCACAAACGAGATCGTCGGTGATTACAAGATACAGAAGCTGATCAGCCTTCGAACGCGTGCACCCGGACTCATGGTTTGTGTTGACAATGCCATACCAGCCAAGGCTCTTTCAGAGGAAGCACTGAAGAGAGGTGTTAACATGCCTGTGCTGGTTGATGTGAATGTGGGCCAGAATAGGTGTGGCGTAGAACCAGGAAAATCAGCCGTGGATTTTGCCACAGAAGTCTCAAAGTTCGGGGGTTTGGAATTGAAAGGATTCCAATGCTACCACGGAACCCTTCAGGTCTGGGAGCAACGATATGGCATGGAGGCTAAACGACAAGAGATCGAGAAGTGCAACCGCCTGATTGTTGAGACGAGGGAATTGATGGAGGCGGCCGGGCTAAACACAGAGATCGTGTCCGGGGCAGGAACGGGCACCTACAAGTGGCAATATCCCGTAATGAGTGAGGTACAAGCAGGATCCTACATCCTCATGGACTGGAAGTATCACATCACTGCTCCCGAGTTCGAGAGAGCCCTCACCGTGCTTACTACGGTTATCAGCACACCCGCCCGAAATCGGTCGATTTTGGATGCTGGCTACAAGGCTGCTTCAACAGATTCTGGCGTGCCCATACTTAAGGATGTGGAAGGGTACAAATATCAAACGGCTGGAGATGAACACGGTATACTGACACCGGAAGAGTCCAGCAGGGAACTTAAAATTGGCGAGAAGTTAGAACTTTATCCAAGTCACTGTGATACGACGATTAACTTGTACGACACATATTATGGAATAAGGGACGGAGAAGTAGAGGGAATCTGGCCCATAGCAGCGAGAGGAAAGTCCCAATAGTGTGCGAGGAAGGGGGCGTCATTCTTATTTGTCATTGATCATGGGTCATTGCTCAGGAGAAACAGGGGGACATGCTAAATAAGGCGTAGCGCAAAAAGCATAAAGTGAGGCGGGAGGAGCAAGGTGTTTACTTTGCCAAGTTGTGTTTTCCGGGATATCTTCAGAATAACTAGCTGAGATAAAAGGAGCGAGCCATGGGTAGCATACAGGGAATTAACCATATTGCCTTTGCGGTAAAGGATTTGGATGAATCCATTAAATCCACGGTTGATATCCTAGGTGGAGAGCTCATCGTGAAATTCGAAAGCACAGAGCAAAAATATATTGGCGCCTGCATGCAATTGGGTGAAAACATCATCAGTTTCCTACAAGCCACAGATGAGAGCAGCTTTGTATCCAGACACATTGATGTGAGAGGTGTAGGCGTCCAACACATGGGCCTGACAATTGAAAATCTCGATGCGTATGTGGAAGCGTTGGAGCGTAAAGGGGTGCGAGTGGATAAGACCGATATGGCGAATGAGAAATTCAGGGAGGCGCTTGTGGGCCCAAGGACCGGTAACGGTATAGTGCTACAGCTTATGGAGTGGAAAGATGGTCCCATGGATGTTTCACCGGAAGGCAAAGAGCGTTTAAAGCAGAAGTACCATGAAACACCTGGCTTGCGGTTAATAGAGTAAGGAGTAAGGAGCTTGCCCTGAACCAGTCGAAGGGTAAGAAGCAGGGCGCTAAAAGAGTTGACTTGTAGGTCGTTTTTAATATTATTCTAACCAATCAGGTTTTCCTTCCAATCCGTTAACTACTGTTCTGGATCCCAGATACTGACCCAGTGAAATAGCCTTCGCCCCAGTTGAATGGCTTCCAGATTCAACCCCAGTTAAATAGGCTCGCCGTAAGGCGGGCATTTAACGAGGTACGGCAGGGGTTTCACGGGGTAAAGATTCTTGATCCTGGATCTTAGCAAGATCGGAAATACATTATGAAGCTGTGTCAAAAATGTGGCCAATCGGTGGCCGAAGATGTGGGCACGTGTCCAAGCTGCGGGGGCGAAGTCGGTGAAGGGATAAAGTACATCGACGAGTACAGGATAGAGGAGGTCCTACACGAGGGCCACGACAGCATCCTCTGCCGGGCTGTAAAGGAGGGAGATGATAAGCCTGTCATGATCCGACTCTTCACGCCTCAATCCGCCCTCAATGAAGAGGTGGCCGACAGACTAAAAAATGAATTGGAGGAACTTAAGAAACTTCCTGCTGAGCATTTCGTCAGCCACCAGGAGATCAGGCGTTCCTCTGAGGGATTGTGGTACCGGGTCAGCGAATGGATTGATGCCGAGAGCTGGGGCGACCTGGTACGCTCCGGGCACCTGGAGGACTATCGACTAGCCTTTGACCTCTTTTCCAAAATGGCATCTATCCTGGCCATCCTGCACGAGACAGGACACATCATCCCCCATCTGATCCTGAATGACATCATGCTGATAAAGGACGAAGAGGGCTCATATGACGTCAAAATCGACTACAAGCTCTCCCGTTTCCTGGACCCGAAGCTAGATCGGCCGGGTCCCATGTTGAAACGACTCCTGGCCTGCCACCCGGACATCATCAATCAGCGACCGCTGGATTTTCGAAGTGATATTTGGTCGCTGGGCAAGATATTTATAGAACTCCTCACGGCCGACTATGAGACCTGCGACTTCACGGTCAAAATAGATGAACTGTCGCTGCCTCAAGAGGCTGAGGCCCTCTTTAGAACCATGCTGGCCGAGGACCCGGCTCTACGGCCAGGCTCTATGGACGAGGTGTCTGACGCCCTCAGCCGGATCTCAGCAGAGGAGATTGAAACAGCGAAAACACGGGCGATGGAGCTGGCCGCAACTTCATCCAAGGCGGTCAGGCGGATCAAAAAAAGGCAAACATTGCTGGCGGCCTCGATCGCCTTGTTGATTGTGGCCGGAGGCGTTGCGTGGTTTCACCTGGGCGTGAAGAAGGAGGATAGTGTAACCGTTCTTGAGAATTACGCCAATCAGTACGCCCGATCCGTGGCCTTTGTGGTGGTGGAATACTGGCTGAAAGAGGGCGAAAATACCCTTTATCGAAATCGTGGTGAGGGCACAGCTTTCCTGGCAGACAGGGAAGGGTACTTGCTGACCAACCGCCATGTGGCCTGCCCTTGGCTAGAAGACAGCACTCTCCTTGAGGTGGTTACCCTTTTCAGCCAAAGCGGCCGATCAGCCCGCTTTGGCTACAAGATGTTGCTCTGGTTCGAAGGGGAAAAAGCGTTTAAGCGCTCCGCTGACCTGATTGGCTCCCAGGAACTGGATGACCTTTACTTTCCCGGTTCAGCCTTTCGCTCGGACGGCATCCCTCGCCTGACGATTGCCGGGGTGGCCAAACCCCCGGTCAAAACCCGGAGGCTCGTCACATCTCCGCTCAGGGATGATTTCGCGGTTCTCAAAATAGACCGAGTACCAGCGGGACTAAGTCCCCTGCCCCTGGACCTGAAGCTGGACCCCAGGCGTATTCCCAAGCTCTCACGGGTCATGACCCTGGGCTTTCCCCTGGGCAGCCGATACCAGGGGAGCACCGTCAACGTGAGCGTCAGCGGGGGCCATGTGCGCCGTACATTTGAAGACCTGCTGCAGGTTGACGTTGCATTCTACGGGGGTGACAGCGGGGGGCCGATCATTGACACGCGCGGGAAGGTCATCGGCATTGCTTCGGGGGTGGCCACGACTCTGGCTCCGGGGGTGATGCCTATTACTACCCCCTTATGGAACTTGGCGATGGTCCAACCGATTACAAAAGCCGCTGCCTTTCTCCAAGATGTGAAAGCAGGCCAGGTCAAATGGAACGGAATTTTTGATCTGTCCCTGGAGGGCAAGCTCAGAGAAATTATCCGGATAGCCTTTCAGGGCCGGTGGGCTGAAGCCATGGCGCTTGCCGACAAAGAGCTTGAACTCAGCTCCGATCCCTCCCTTGTTCTGGCCGGGGGTATGATGCACTTCTGCGCGGGTGACGACCAGGGCGCTAGTCGGCTTTTTGCCCAGTCCGTGTCCATGGACCCTGAGAACAGCCTGGCCAGGCTGATGCTGTATATCATCGGGTGGCAGGCAGGCGCTCCCCCTGTGGACATTCACCGCAATTCGTTGCTGGCCTTGGACTGGCGCTCTGAGGCCGAGTTCTTGGGTTATGTGTGCCGGGTACTGGAAGGCATAGTGGATGCGGAAACAGCCCTCAAAGGTTGGGACACCGCGGGCGAGCGTAGTTGGCTCCGCTACGCTGTAGGCCTCATCAAGCATAAGCGCGGGCAGTGGGCTGATTCGGAGAGGTTGCTGAAGGAGGCCGTTTTGTCCGCGAATGCAGAAGCCTGGGAATTCTTCTTGTCCCGCGCAAAACTGGAGGAGGTTCAGAAGAGGAGGCTGGATGCTCTGCAGGGTAATGGTCAGTGGGCTGAATATCAATCGGGTATTGATGCTTTCAACCAGACCGTCCAAAAAGACCAGATGACCAAGGAAAGCCGAAGGTCTGAGCTGGCCGCTCTAAGAGCGGAGCTTCAAAATCCTCTCACCAGCCTGAAAGGTCGGCGAGAGGCACTTGAGAAGATCTCCGAGGAAGTTCCGGACAATGGGGATGTTCTGGTGGGGTTGGCTTTTTTCAACGGAATGGAGGAGCAGTGGGACAGGGCCTTGACATACACTCGGGCCTTCCTGAAGAGAAGCGGGAGGCAGAGCGCCAGTCGTCTGCGCATGGGGCTCTTGGAGGCCGAGATTCTCCGTTACATAGGGAAACGGGAGGAGGCTCGAGCCGGCCTTGAGGCGTATACCCGGGTGACGAGGGATTCGTGGTTCCGGTCCATCAGCGAGTGCCTGCTGGGGAAACGGAACGTGGAGTCCCTGAAAAAGGAGGCGGGAATGCGCCCGGAGAACCTCGTTACCCTCTACACCGCTCTGGGTTTGTGGGCCGAAGGGTCCGGGGAGAAGGAGAGGGCTGTCGAGCACTACAAAGAAGCCTTGGAGTCTCTGCTGGATACATGGCACGAGTTTGAGTTCGCCAGGGAAAGGTTAAAGCGTCTGAGACAGCATTCAGGGTAGGAGGTTAAGATGAAAAAGGGGACGTCGATTCCAGAGGACAGACGACGGAGGACAGAAGACATGTCGGAGATAGCTGATGGCCTCTGGCCATCAATTCGCGCGGCAGAAATTGCTGTAATATCTCGTCGAGAGTAATTCAGTTCATGTTGAAAGGAGAAGTACTTTTAAAGACATGGAAAAACTAAATATAATAAGAAGTTTGAGCCTTTTTGATGAGGCAAGAAAGTTGGTCCCCGGCGGCGTGGGAGGTGCCAGACGACCCTACAATTTTGTCAGGGGAGAATATCCAATTTTTTTCGAACACGGCAAGGGCGGCCGAGTCACCGACGTGGATGGAAATGAATATGTGGACTTCCTCTGTGGCTTTGGGCCTATTATTCTGGGCTATAGAGAAGAAGAAGTTGATGAAGCTGTTATCAGGCAGATAAGGGACAAAGGCTTCTGCTTCACCCTTACACAGCCGTATCAGAATCAGCTCGCGGAAAAACTCAACGAACTCATCCCCTGTTCAGAAATGTGCGTTTTCACAAAGACCGGTTCAGATGGCACGACAGCAAGCATCCGTATTGCAAGGGGATACACAAACCGGATCAAGGTCATGCGCTGTGGTTACCACGGCTGGCACGACTGGTGCGTTGAGCTCAAAGGGGGCATTCCTGAAAAGCTCTACGAGGATGTACATGAATTCCATTACAATAATCTCAATCAGCTCCAAGACTTAATGGCAAAATATGGTGATGAGACAGCCGCTATAATTTTGACTCCTTTTGGGCATCCCCTCCATGAAAACATGGAAGAACCTGAACCCGGATTCCTTGAAGGCGTGAGAGAAATGGCGACAAAGTATGGCGCCGTTTTGATCTATGATGAAATCCGTACCGGGTTTAGGCTCACGATGGGTGGCGCACAAGAGCTTTACAAAGTCACCCCTGACCTGTCCGTCTTTGGAAAGGGAATGGCCAATGGGTATGCCATAAGTGCCCTTACTGGAAGAGCTGAAATTATGAAGGCTGCTGAACAAAAGGTTTTTGTTTCTTCCACCTTCTTCTCGAACAGTAGCGGTTATATTGCCGCTCTAAAAACCATTGAAATTCTAGAACGTGACCATGTCCTTGACAAAATATGGGAAAGGGGTGGCCGTTTTCTGGAGAAAGTCCAGAACATCATTAACAAGTATGATGTTGGAGCCGAGTTGAGCGGTGTTGCGCCCATGTTTTTCATCACGTTCAAGAGGGACAAAGGGAATACCTATAAGGCCCGACGCGAGGATTTCTACACGCAGCTTATCCGCAGAGGTGTCTTTTTACACCCGCACCATCATGGATATATTTGTTACAGGCACACTGAACAGGATCTGGACATGGCGGCTAAAGCGATAGATGAAGCTCTGGCCCATGTGAATGATGAACATGGCATTCTTAATCAAGGATAAGCTGGAGAGGGAATCTAAGAAGGAGAGAACCTGATGAAGGGAGTCGGTTTTAGGCGGTAAACCGGATCGAGCCCCAGCGGGCATCCAGGAAATGGCAGGTCCCTCATTGCCATGTCAGATTCAGGTTAAAGTGAAAGCATAGATCTTATCGTTTCTGTTTGATGTATTTTTGCGCCTCTCTTTAGGAGAGCTGCAAAATATTTTCCTGGATCGATACAGCCTTCAGGGGCCACCACTCCCTTTACTTTGATATCGCCAGAGTGCAGCATCAGAGCCGCAATCGACGCGGCAATTCCTGTTCCTGGTGCCGTCCTCCCCACGATGTCGGAAGTGTATGTCACCTGTTTCCCCTCCCTTTCCCCTTTTACGATCACTTTCATGCCCGAAGCCATGGGTCCCTGATCTTTGTTATCGGGGATGTTACGCCACAGTTGCAACGTGAGATCATATGGCGCCACTTTAGTCCCTTTGATATCTATGGGCTCCGTAG
>JASFEQ010000058.1:0-15799 GCA_050124735.1 Desulfobacteraceae bacterium
CTTGACGTGGCCAAAAGATCCAGCTCTTAGGAGAAAAAGCTGTGTCCTGTCAGGAGAAAGATGTGCATCTTTGCGGGGTGGGTCTCTTAGAAATGATATGAAGAAGAGATTGGATTAATGATAGGCGAGAAATGCTGAAAAGTCAAGTATTTTAAACTACTTGCAATTTGAAAGACTCCTTTCAAGATTGGCATCACAGTTACGCTCTGCTCTACTTGGCCTGAGCTTCTGTCGAAGGCTGCCCTTTGCTCCGTGCTACTAACTTGTTTACTGATTTACAAATGGACGTCCCCCCTTGATGTAGTTAGTACTCTTGGAGTTCCCTGTCCATTTCTCTCTTCTTTTCTCTTTTCAATTTTCGTTTTTCCTTTGGACTAAGGCGGGCCTTTTTCTGTTGTTCCTTTTTGCCTTTATCTCTTTTTCCTTTATCACCCATATCTGTTTCTCCTTTCTTGAAAATGACTTGTTTATGCCGATGCCACCGAACTCTGACTTAGATGGCCCAAAACATTCCGCTTCCAACAGTGCAAAAAAACTTTTGCCGGGGATTAGGTGTGCATCTTGATCGGCGGGAACTCGTAGAAATGATATGAAGAAGAGATTGGGTTAATGATAGGATATAATGGTTAAAAAGTAAAGTATTTTAAACTACTTCCATGAGTTATAATAGAGATCTTCTTCCTATTCACTCCTTACTCTTCACTTGTCACTCGTCACTATTTACTCCATGCTCATATAGTTACTTATTTATTTATGCCCGTCCCCCTTTTCATAAAAAGGGGGGCCCTGCTTGTTACCAGAACGGACCGGTCTTCCCGATCTCTTCAAGGGTCCTGAGCATATCGTCTCTATACTTCATCCTCTGCGAAAAATAATCAGGCTCCAAGCGTCTACGAAAATAATCAACGGAAAAAACCTTGACGACGTCAGGCAGTGAAATAATGCCATCCTCCGTAAGGGGATCGAAACGAGCAAAGTTGCGAACGTGCTCTTCCGACCGGAAGAGGTTCATAGTGCTTCAGGCATAGCTCAGATCTTTGTACCAATCCCGGAATGGAACCGCCACATACCCCACTAGACCTTCCGGTTCCGCGAGCAAGACGACTCCATCTCGCATCTCCACCCGAATTGGTTGCCCACAATCCAGACATGGGGCATCTGTCCGGACCGTCTTTCCAGGAAAGAGCCAGCTGACCGCCAGCGACTCGAACCCTCATTGGCCGAACCACTTCTGCTGGCCGTCGATTGTAATTCGGTATTGTGTGGGGAGGTGATTGAACGGGGCGAAAGAGGTAATGAAATCCGTACCGGGAAATAGCCAAGCTGGAATCTTCTCAGAAAAAAGCTCATGTAGAGCCCTTCGTCCCTCCTCCACTGAAACTCCCAGCTCGGCGGCGATCTCAGTATAGAAAGGTGCCTGTCCGGTCTCCACTATCCGTTTAATAATAATGTGATAGACCTTGTCCAACATGCTGGGTTCGACCATAACCGTTAACCTCCTTGTTTGTAAAGATTGCAGGGTCTAAAGGCAGCCATGTGCGCCCAGGTCTCTGCACAGGTTTGTGAACGGTTGTTTTCAGTTCACGACTGCCGGGACAGGAAACCCAAACCACTCATTATCTGTGTGATCCATAGCCATCATTCAATATCAGTTTATTGAGATGATGTCTACGAATCACACGCCTATTGATTTTCCCTTACCTCAATTTTTCTTTAGACAGGCGGTTATAGGATTGTCCCTCTTATTTTGCGGTAGACCATTTAACCGGGGCACACCCCTTCAAGGAAATTCCACTGGGGCTCTTTGCTCGTGCGGGTGTTCTCGTTTTCATTTATCAATATATCAATAGACGTCCCCCATTTCACACATATCAGCATTGCAAATGGGGGACGTCCATTGGTAAATCAATAAAGAGACTAAAAGCTAGAATGCTTGGAGGCTAGGATGCTGGGAGGCTGATACCAGATGACTCTTCGGCAGGCTCAGGGCAAGCACCCTCCTTTCCATCCTCCGCAGTAGCCCTGCTACGCCCGTCCTCCGCAGTAGCCTGCTACGGAGGATGGAGAGGACGGGCGTCAAGAGACTCCGGCGCGGCAAGCAGATGACAGAGGACCCTTCGATGCTTCGACGCTGCCTTTTGGCCGTGAGCTCAAGGCCGAACGGCTCAGCATGGACCCTGAGCCACGTCGTAGGGTCGACTCCACTCAGGATAAACCCCTGTGGGATAGCTAGCGCAAACGCTTAATATCATCCAGCAGGCGGATTAGTGCTATTGCACGAACGTTTTTGTCCAGACGGAAGGTCTCTTCCCCAGCATGAATGACATCCAAGCTCTTGAGCTTCAGATCCTCTAGAGCATTCCGCATGGAGGGAGTTATCTGTGGTGAGCTTGTGCGCTTAACTTCAAAGCCAAGCCTTTGCCTCCCTCTGACAACAAGTAGATCCAGTTCAGCACCTGCATGGGTTGCCCAGAAGAAGCATTCATCGGTCCGGACTCTTAATTGGCGGACAATTTGCTGAATAACAAATCCCTCCCATGAGGCACCTATCTTGGGGTGAACTTCAAGATCCCTGAAAGTTCTGATATTCAGCAGGCTGTGCAGCAATCCAGAATCGGCCATATAGATTTTGGGGGCCTTCACCTGACGCTTAGAGATATTCTCATGCCACGGCAGTAGTTGCTGAACTACAAGCGCTGAACTCATCAAACCCAGATAATTGCGGACCGTCGTATCAGCAACGCCAAAAGAGCGCGCAAATTCAGACGCATTCCATATTTGGCCGTGGTAGTGTGCAAGCATGCGCCAAAAACGATTCAAGGTTGTTGACCGAATAGTGATTCCAAGCTGTGGAAGATCTCTTTCAAGGAAAGTCTGAATATTAAATTTAGGGGACGTTGTTGACTAGGTTGACTAACTTAGAGCTGAAGAACTCATAAGCTGGTGAGCTGGCAAGCAAGAATAGTTATTAGTGATCCGTTATAAGTTATTGGAAAAAAGCGAAGAGAGCGAGGAGGCTATAAAGCCAGAATGCTGATACCAGATGACCCGCCTACGCCGGAGGCTACGGCGTGGCAAGCAGAAGACAGAGGACGGAAGACAGAAGCGGGGAAGCGGAGAAGAGGGGAAACGGAGGAAATGGGGGACGTCCATTTGTAAATCAGTAACGACAATAAAAGCTCGCCCCAGTTGAATCCCCTCCGGGGTGCGCTAACGCGCCCCCAGTGAAATGACCGCCTGAGGCGGATTTCACGGGGTAAAAATTCAACGGGGTAAAGAAGCTTGGAAGCTAGAAGGCTGATACCAGATGACAGAGGACAGACGACCCTTCGACGTTGCTCAGGGCAAGCAGATGACAGATGGCGGAAGACGGAACTGAGAGGGTTGGGTGTGACAGGAATCAAGTTGACTTTGTTATCGGTATGCCTCCTTTCGATGCCTGATCCGCATGACCTTCACGGCTTTTGCTTGCTCCTCAATTTCATAGATGACCCGATAGTCTCCAATTCTTATCCGCCAATCGCTCTTTGATCCCACGATCTTACGGCTGCCCGGGGGCTTTGGATCTTCAGCCAATGCCTTGAGGCGTGGAATGATGCGGTGAAACACCTCCGCTGGTAATGCCTTGAGGTCCCGTTCGGCCCTTCGTTCGAGCAGCACCTCATACACGGGGGCTATACTCCTTTAGGAAGTCTTCAAGACTCCTAAAGTTGAGAGGCTTTTTCCTCATATCCTCTAATATTTTGAGGTCTTCAGCATCTTCCAGTCGCTCCAGCATCTCCTGATACTCTTCAATATCCAGGATCACCGCAGTCGGTTTGCCCTCCCTGAAAACTATTTCAGGCTCTTTTCTCTTTCGTTTTCTTGCCATGTTTTCACCTCAGCGATGTTCTTTCCTCTTTATTCGAAACTTGGTTGGTTCTCTGACAATTCTCTTTTCCCTTCATTAATACCGCCACGTACTTGCTTGGTTATCCATCAGCCTAATTAGCTCAGCCTTTAGCTTTTTCGTCATCACGCGGCTATTCCCTCCCGCATGATATTGGCCACGAGTGTGCTCTCAGACATAGGGCCATTTTCAAACTGATCTGCATCAATAACAATAGTGGTGATGACGCATTCGTTCTGAAATCCGACTTCCCATGCCACCTCCCTAATCCACTTGTCCGTCTTATCGTCTAGCCGATCCAGCACAATGCAGACATCGAAGTCGGAATCCCACCCTCCGCCACCTCTAGCGCGAGAGCCAAACGCCCATATCCGTGCATCTGGGAACCGCTGCCAAATCCGAGCTGCGAACTGATCAAAGATTCGTCTGTCCTGCTTAGACATCATGATATCTAGAACTCCGAATTAGACAGAATTTCTCTATCTCTTGCTTTGGAAGATCAATAGGTGATTTTTTCATTTTGCCCACATTGTGTCCTAATTTTGTTTAAATTAGCTTAATTTTTGTGATTTTGTCAAGAAATTATTACTTAAGGTAATACTAGCTAATGGCTGATAAGCTGTTGAGTTGATAAGCAAGAACAGTTATTAGTTATCCGTTATAAGTTATTGGAAAAAGCAGCGAAACCTGAACAGCTGATACAAAAAAATCAAGAAATCAAGGGGCAGATCTTTCATTTTGACATAAAAGGGGTCAAGCCCCAGTTGAATGGGTCCGCACACCGGAATTCAACGGGGTGAATCTGCTCTTGACTCTTGCTCTGTCAGTCGAACCGGTCGCAAATTGCGACCACCTCTGCTCAAAAGCATGTGAAAAGAAAGTTAAGGAAATAAACTTTTCTTATTGATATTCATTACGAAAATTTGGCAGCCCGTTTTTTCTTAAGATTCTCTAAAAAGGGGTCAAGTTCCGGTTGAATAGGCTGGCGTCCCAAAGTGGGGTGTTATTCGTTCTGCGTCCCCAGTGGAATAGTCACGCTGATGCGTGCCCCAGTGAAATGGCACCTGATGCGGATTTCACGGGGTAAAAATTCCACGGGGCAAGTATTGGTTATTAGAAAAGGGGCAAAACCTGAACAGCTGATACAAAAGGAGTAGGGGTCAGATCTTTCATTTTGACATTCAGTTTTCCACCTCAGCTATTTTGTCAAACCAAAAGATTTGACCCCTATCACACAAGAGCCTCGTTAGGGGCTTCACTTGTCATGAAGAGCGGTCGTCTTAAATGCTTCCAAACCGTTCATGAAGCTCAAGGTACCACAAGGCGGGTAAATGCATTCCAGTACTTCCAGGATCTCCTTTTTGCTCGCCCCGTTTTCGAGAGCGAGTTTCATATGGGCTCCAATATGGCTCTTATCGGCCCGCAGGGCTGTAAGAGCAGCGATGAATATGAATTCTTTAACCTTTTTGTCCAACGTACGTTCGTTAGCATATGCTGAGGATATGAGGTCCTCGTAGGCTCTTAGGAACTGAGGATCTTCTTCTGCCAGTATCCTGTGAAAATCCAAAATAAACCCTCTCTTGTCCATGATTTCTTTCAGCATTTTCTTTTCCTCACTGCGCATAAGATAAGCACCTTTCTGTGAGCAAAACTACATTCTGGCAGAGTCATTTTTGTGCGGAAAGGGGCACGGGCATAAATAAGTAAATAACTTTCGGATCAGGGCCCCGCGAGCGGGATCTCCGCTTTGCTTCGACAAGCAGCCGCCTTTCCATCCTCCGTAGCAGACTACTGAGGAGGATGGAGAGGACGGGCGCCGAGGCTACGGCGGGCAGGGACGACGGTGCCGCCTGCCTGGCATAAATATGGTATCGAGGAGAAGGACCGGGTGTCTGGAAGCATGCTGTAATTTTATAAGCGTTTTGCCTCTCCCAGCCTCGGGATTTTCTCTACTTGTCTAGTTTCACAGCCTTCAGCCTGACCCAGCCTTCCATAGGTTTCTTGGCTGGAATTTGGTAGCCCAGCGACTCAACTAACCGGGACACATCTTCGCTGATCTGTCCAGCCTTAACCTCTAAGCTCATCTCGGGCTCACGGAGGATCTCCACGATCTTTTTGGTATAGCTGACGACGAATTCGCTGTTGTCGATCTCCCTAAGTTTAAGTTCCACAGATTCCATGATTTTAATCTACACATTTCCGTTCTTGGATGCAAATGATTTTGATGAGGGCGGTGATAAGGACTCGCTTCAGGTGTTCGGGAATATAGGGGAATCTGCGTTTGTGTGCCAAAGAAGGGGTCAAGCCCCAAGAGTGAGGAGTAAGGAGTTAGAAGGGAGAAGAAAGAAATTTACGGGACGTTGTTTACTTATTAACTAACTCAATAATAGCTCATAAGCTGTTGAGCTGGGAGGCTAGGAGGCCGGTAAGCAAGAATCGATTGAACGTTGCAAATATCAGCCTTCTGTTTCCTGGCAGTCAGCTTCTTTGCGCTTGAGTGCGTCAGAAATTGCCTTTTGAAGGACATTGCGGTCACCGTCAGCAATTTTTGCAAAGTAAAACCCCATACCAGAGACAATACCTCTGCGGACAGCAATTTCGAAATTTGACCATATCAACTGGCCTTTCGTCAGGACAGGGTTTTGATTGGGAGGTCTTAAGATTATCTGATATAAACCATTTCTACTCAGCTTTTCCTCGCAGTGAAGAAAAAAACCAGCATCCGTTACGATTTTTGTTTCTCCATTTATTACGCTTTGATCGGTGACTATCGTAACGGGCCATTCGACTGGTATTCTGGAATGCCAAGATTTTTCCATATCATTAGCCAAAATGAATCTCCTGTTTGGTGTTTAGTCTCCAACAGGCCTCGATCTGCCCTGCTTCTTCACCTCTGTACAGACCTGCTAGTCGAATGCTATCCAAACCCGGATATGGAATCAGCGCTTTGATCGCGGGCCTGGCAAAGTTTTACCTGTTTCGATATGGCGCCTGAATCTAGGTGACCGATAGGCGCAAGATGATAGAGTCAGGGGTGATTAGACATGCGCGCCCATGCTGTGAATTGCAAGAACGAGACCGCCAAAGCCAGCAAATGAATTAGCTTAAAATTCCGAATGGCTAGCTCGAGTCTTTCAGGTAATCAGGTTATATGGATTGACACTAAAATGTGCAGAGTGGATAGATTTTTGTACATTTCTGGGCTGGCGGGCATTGAAAAATAAGGAGAAGATATAAGTTGGTCGGAAAAAAAACGAGGCCAAATGTGATGACCCCTGCCAGTGGTGCTTTTCGATTCTGTTTAATGCCTCGGTATCAAACCAAGTTCTACTTCCTTAACCTTTTCCAAGCTTCCCAATACCCCAATCTTTCAGGATTATATCCTTGTCCACTATCAGTTCATGCTTGCCCTCCCTCCATTCCTTAAGGCACATAGCCAATGTCTGTCGACTGACTCTGCGTCGGGATACCTCCTTTTTCCATGCATTTTTTACCCTCTGGGCGATCCCCATCTTTCTGGCAGCATAATAAGTGACAGATGTTTCATCCTCCCTCATTTTGCTCATCACCCCCCCAAGCGATGTTTCCTTCGATTTTACGAGCTTAAACTAAATTGTAGTACCCGCTTCATCAAAAAATCAATCGGTATAAAGTATGATTTTTACCAATCTTTCGAATCAGTGTGAGTCTAACTTTTCAAGGGTTGCATCCAACTTGATCCCGAGGGCATAAGAACCCTTGTACTTGGGATCCTTTATTTCCGTTTTATGCCTCACGGTTCCATTTACCTTGATCATGGCCGTTGAGGCATAAAGCTCCAGCCCCTGCAATTTGTCTCCTTCTTTCAGGATTCCAAGCAGTTCAAAGTCCTTCTTGGTGATCAACATCCCCACACCGTCCGGTGAACGGTCAATGATTTCAAGCTTGTAAGTTCTATCCTCTTTATTTCTTACCGTGAATACGGCGTTTACAAAGTCCGGGATCCTCTTACCGTCCCTGTCATAGACTCGTCTTTCTGCGATCTTCAGGGCTTGAGGAAAACTCACGATCAGGCCTATATGAGGGTACTCAGTGCTCTTGCCAAAACATTTTGCGTCGAACTGGCAGGGTGTGCCTCTGAGTAAGAATTCTATGACGATCTTGGAAGATGACTTGATAAGCGTGTTCCCTGCATCAGGAACCAGATTTTCTATGATCAATTCATATCCTTTCCCGATCTTTGAAAGAATATCTCCATAGTTGACCTTAATGATCCTGGAGGTAAACAGGTTTGTCTCTCCCTCAATTTGAATCCTGATTTCCCGCTTGCGAGAAATCAGGAAGGCAATGACCTCTCTTATCTTTTGCTTCGTCTCAACAATATATTGAGGCATAGTGGTTTTCCTCCCCTGGCAAACTGGAGGACGCCCGGTCCAGAGGACTGAAGACAGACGACGGACGACAGAAGAAAGATAACAGAAAAAGACTTCCGTAAAATGTTAACTTTCTGATCACTGCGCTGAGCCGGGAAGCTGAGAGCTAATAAGCAATAGTTGACGATGAAGGGGTTTACCCGGCTCGACCTTACATATTCATTTTTCCAAGATAGATAGGCCAACGAGATAGTTCCCCTTAAATCTCCCTTGATCATCTTTTGTAATGTGTTTGATCTCCGTTTTCAGTTGTTCTGGTTGCTCTGACGGTTGTTGTCGATAGTATTTCATATTCAAGATGTCACCCACTTTTATGTGTTTTAATACCTCAGAACCGTGCATGACCAAAACACCTACGCCCAAGGGGGATATGTTCCAGATCTTGAACTGATAAAGGTGTGCCAATCCTTCCACTGAAAATTCCACGATGGTGTATTGATCCACCTTTTTTCTGGTTTCAGTCCTTCTTTCCACTTCCTCGTATGTGTTTTGGTCTTTGTCTTCCTTGATAACCATCTCCGCACCAGGCGCGCTGAGTAAGCGGTGCAAATCTAGACAGATCGTCTCTCCAGACCCTCAGAATTTCATCGCTCAACAATCTGCGAACGAATACCCTTTGATGCTAATTCCGCATGCTCTCTCTTTGCACGTGCCTTCCGGTAAAAGGCCCCGGTAAAGAGCCCGAAAACACCGTGCCTATTTTTTACCTCGTAAGAGGAGCACCCCAGGGCACGAAGTTCCATTCTCTTCGCGTTGAGTTCCTTTTCGGATGTGTAAGTCCCTATGAGTACCGCGTACTTTGTGTGTCTCGAGGCTGCGCTGGGTATTTTATTCTCTCTGATAAATGCATCGGCTTCTCCCCTTGTCCTGAAAAAGCCCGCAAAGAGCCTGAACCATCTTCCCTTTTTCCCAAGATCCACTTGAACCCAATAGGGCGAAAGCCCCATGCTTCCACATTCAGTCACGGCTTTTTGCAGTCTTTCGGGGGTACGGAAAGAGCCAAGGTAAACCGAAAAAGGATAAACTCCCTCAACCCATTTGGGCGGTTGGATCTCACGAGCAGGCAGTTTCAATGAGGCGGTCTGTGGTGGTGTTTTCTCGGCAGCGGGCTCTTGTTTTGAGGGCATGGCCTCTGGTTGTTCGCTCACAGAAACCGTCTTTTCAAGGGGAGTCTCTGGTGCAGTTGAAGTGACGGGTTCTGGTGTTTCTTTGACAACAACCGGCTTTTCGTCGGGCGTCTCTGGTGTGGGATGTTTAGTAGGAGGTCTTTTTTCAGAAATGGGCGGGGCGGGTGGCCTTTTTGCCGCGCGTGTTTTACGGCCCGCCTTCTTGGGCGGCTCCGTGAGACCCAAGAGTTTGCCGTAGTCTACCACCCCTAAAGAGCCAAGCATAAATGCGACCGCAGCGACCAGTAATACAGACAGCAGCGCGACTTTCAGCTTGCCCGAAGCCGGTGGTAAATTCCCCCCTGATCTGACTTTTCCACCTTTCAGTTGCTTTCTCTTAATGCCCTCCTCAGGTATGAGTTCCCCTGGGATATCCTCTTTGATTCCAGGTTCGGACTTTTCTCCCACCCCCTTGTCTAAGGAGGTATCAATATCTGATGCAAATCTCTTGGGTTTCTCGACCTGATCTCCTGAAACTGGATAGTTTTTCACGATCGCCCTTTTTTCAGTCCCAGTCTTAGGGCCAACCTTTTTTCTGCCTTCCCCCTTATCTTGACTTGGGGATTTTGCCCTTTTGGGCGCCGTCGATTTATCACCTGTTTGGGCTGAAACTATTTTTTTCTTTTCGGCCGCAATCGCATTCAACTCTTCACGAAAAAGCGACTTCAATAACTCGCCGCTGTCGTTAATGAATGCATCTTCTCCGCCAAGCTTATCATCTTTGTCATCGACCATATCTCACTCCCGACTCCAAACGGCAATGTCCAGAATTAGCCTCCAACCCGCTGTATCGGAGATCAGGCTCCGATGATTTTCGCTTATGCCCGAGATCTATGGATCACTAAAATCCATGGGAACAGCTTCTTATAATTCATCATCAATGTGTATGATTTCAGAGACTTTTTTTTCTAAGACGATAGCCTCTTCAAGTATTATCTTAAGGTACTCCTTTCTTGGATCATCATCAGGCATCTTTTCATACAATCTCCTAGTCAAACCTCCAACCACTGTGAGTGGATTTCTGAGCTCGTGAGCTACCCTGTTTGCCATTTTCCCCTGTGCAGCAAGCCTTTCAGTCTCAACCAATTCTTTGTTCTTTACATTCAACTCCTGCGTCCTGTCTTGGATCTTCCTCTCAAGCTCCTGATTGAACTTGTAGAGCTCACGGTGCGCCTTGCGTAACTCCTCCTCTGCTTTCTTGCGCTGCGAATAAAGCGATGCGTTCTGTATAGCCAAAGCCGCCGGACTGCTTAAAGCAGTAAGCAAATAAAGGTCATCTAATTGAAATTCCTGTAGCGTATTAACGGAGTGCAAATACACGACCCCCTGGGTTTGCGACTTGCTGATCAAAGGCACGCACATAACGGATTTGATTCTCATCATCTCCATACTCTCTGATAACGCAGCTGTATCTTCTCGACTTGTATCTGCCATGATAACGGCCTTGCCCTCACGCATCACCCGATCCACTATGGTCCGGCTATAGTTATATTTTATGCCTTTCCCCTCATGTCTCGACCTGGATAATATCTCTTTGAGTTCTCCGGTTTCATTATCAACCAATAGAATGGCTCCGTTGTCTATTTTGCTAAAAAGAGAAAAAAGGGAATTCATTATTTTTTCACAAATGTCATTAATATCTAACGTTGTCATCAACATCGTCGATATCTCATGGATCGTTTCAAGGTCTTTCCGTTTAGTGAAGCGTTTATCTTTGTATACGAGGCTCTCTCCGAAATCACCGGTCCTTTCTGAAAGATTGATCGAATGACGAACAGCCATGCGATCATCAGAGGACATTTTGCCCAGACTGATCAAAATGTTACCAATGACAATAGGAAACCCCTCTTTCACCTCATACTGATTCCCAGGTTTTATGGCTTGACCGTTTACCAATGTGCCATTCTGGCTCCCTAAATCCTCAACAAGGAACATATCGCGATTCCTTAAGATTCTCAGGTGCCTACGAGAAACAGAATTATCCTCTATCTGAATATCATTATCAGGGGCCCTTCCGACAAAGGTGGTTGCACCTTTGATGTCAAAAGAACGTCCGCGCTTTAGCCCGTTAAGAATATAGAGCTTGGTCATTGAACAGCACCCGCAAATGTCAGTGTCATGAGTCGCTATCAGGAAACCTAAGCGAAAAATGCCAACCACTAAGTGTCAAGTTACATCTGGGCTAGTCCATAGGGCCATTGAATTTGTCTATTATCATGGTTCCTGTGATGTAAAGTATTTCATCAGGGTATTCAAAGTCTGTCTCTTCCTTGATAAGGTTTCGCACATGGATCAGGTAGCCTTGTACAGAGCTAGACAAATTCATACGTGGATACTTTGCTTGTAAGGCTTCGAACACCTCGTTAAAGTCCTCTGTAACCTCAGCAAGAACATACTTTATCACGTCATGCTTTACGAGCTCTTCCGCTGTTCTCCGGCCATCGAAATGTTGGTAAATCAATTCTAAAAGTAGTGTACATCTTTGTTTCCAATCTGTGCTTTTGACAAATTCAGTAAGCTTTTGAGACTTGTTAAGCCTATTCAATAGGTCCTTTAGTTCCGAAACCTCACCCTCATCTGGGCCTAACTCGTTTTTCGCACTTCTCGTTGTGGCCTGTATCCTTGTCTTCTTCTTTCCTTTTTTTATAAATCCCATCAATTCAGCCTATCTGATGTCCTGCCTAAGGCTCTGATTATGAGATCCTTTAGATCTATCGCCCCTTTGGCCATCAGATCTAACCCGAGTTAGGCGCACCAAAGCTTCGCATGCCCCTAATATTATTACATTTTTTAAAGAATTTTCCTATCCGTAGAAATACTTATACACGCCTAGGTAGTAATACCCGGGTGGATAGAAGGTAAGCCCTTTCGGATTGCATATTGACGATTGAATATTGACGATTAAAGCAGGGAAGCAAGAATAGTTGTACGTTATAAGTTATGAGTTATTAGAAAAAAGAGCGAAATGCCAAAGAGCTTGAAAGCTAGGAATTGCGACCACTAATCATCATCAGACAGGGACTCTGCTGCCTCCAGTACCTCAGAGGCAAACTGGGCGTCCACTATGGCGGGAGCGATCCGTTGGCTCAAGTTCACCATAAGGGCAAGATCCTCTCTTCGAAATCCATAGGGTCGCTTCAGCGAGTCCACATAAATGGCCCCCAGGACGTCTGCACCGAAAACCAACGGCACACACAACACGGACTCAATTTTCAACAGTTCCAGAGTGTCAGCAAAGTCACTCGGTTCGGTCTTGGCATCGGATACGAGAACCGGTTTTCTGCTGCTGATGACCCGATGCACCACATCCCCGCAGAACACGGTGGAGGCATAATCGCCAGGTTTGTTTGATTTGTATATGATCTCTTCAATCTTTTCTGTCTCAGGATCCAACAGGACAAAAACACCCCTGTCTATTCTCCTGAGAAGATCGAATATGTGAACGAGGATTTTTTCCAGCGTCCTTTTTAAGGGGAGATCTTCAGCCAAGACATTGGACACCTTGTAGAGAAATTTAAGTTTCTTTAAGGCGGCCCTGTCTCGTTGCATGTCGAGGGTGCGGTTTAACTCGTTGGTTTCCTCCGCAAGCTCGATTGAGTCAAGAAACGGTGTCATCTGCTCCTCGCACCCCTGGCCAATGCAAATCACGGTTATCCCTATGGCTATGGGAACCCCCTCCCTTATTTCCACTTCACTACCAGGGGTTATAAATTCACCATTTACGAACGTCCCATTTCGACTTTTCAAATCCCTGATGAGATACGTTGCCCCCCTCCTGGCAATCCCAAGGTGTTTGCGAGAAACCGTCTTGTCTGTGAGCCGGATCTCATTATCAAGAGAGCGCCCCACAAAGTTGACCCCCTCTCTGAGTGTGAATGACTGGCCTATTTCAGGTCCGTTCAAAATATAGAGTTTGCTCATGGCCTGTGCCCTCCGCAAAGGACAATAAAAACCTTAAGATAGTACGATCACGGTTCTGATATGCACCCGGCTGAAAGTGGCACGACCTGTGTGTGTGCCGCGTTATCATGCAGGGGAGACTTTTTCAATCTCATCCTCATGGAACTCGCAAAGCCATTCGGTACGCCCACGACCATCTAATCGCTCCACAAGATAATCGCTCCGGCCCTTTCGTCTTACCACAAGTCCTATCTGCCCGATTTTGGGCATGCTTGGGGGATCATGGCTGGATGAAAGAAGGCGGTCCTTAATCGGTTCGTTGATGGTCACGATGCGAACGGCACTGTACTTGTTGAAGCGGTGCATGGCTCTTTTCCTCAGTTGGTATTCTGGGTGACTGAAAATGCTATTAGTTTCCTGATGAATGGCTCACATTCAGATTCGTGCCAGGTGATCACCCCCGCAGAAGTTATTCAGTGCAGGTCACTGCCCTTTATCAATAATGGATATCAACCTTTCGGTTTCCTCTAGAAATTCTTCCATCTCTTTTCTGTTTGAAATCGTCTTTGAAATCATCTTCACCCTGGATTCGCCCAGGGATTTGGCGAATGTGCGCATGACCCAAACGGGTGATCCTTTCCTCACGTATTTCGCCAATCCATGCAGCACGCTTTCGATAAGATCAGTATCTTCAATCCGTAACTCCAGGCTGAGGAATTTGTTGTTAATTGATATGGCCACGAGGTTTGGTTCCCCCATGTCAATTTCCTCCTTTTCTCATCCATCCCTTTCCCCTCTTCGGTGCATCCTGCAATGCCCTTCCATAATCGCCCCTTCATCCATGACCAGAGTCGGCGTCCGAATATTTCCCAGGACTTTTCCTGGTTCACGGATCTCAACCCTCTTCTTTGCAACAACGCTCCCTTTAATTTCCCCACTATTCAGGAGGTGGGAGACATGGATAAATGTGGTGATTTTGCCTTTGTCTTTCATGCCTTACAGTCCCTATTAATAAACAAAAGCTCGACCCAGGCCGTTTTTCCTGAGGTGTTTGAGGAATTCACCCCCATTTCAGCGCTCAACAACCTCGCCCTGGATGTCCTTGGACGTCGGGTCCGTTCCGTGTTTTTTGGCACCTGGCATCTTTTAGAACGCCCCGGTCTAAACTCGACCCCACACGTTGCGTCCTTCCAGAGCGTGGAGGGTGACTCAGTGGGTATTATGAAATGGACCTGCTCAGGAACGGGCGCCTGTAGTTTACCCTCGGGACAGGGAAAGTTGGGGGGATTGGTGCTCACATTCCCATCTTTATGCGTCTTCAAAATACATGGCATTCTCGATGCTCTGGCCAGCCCGTCTGCCCAGATCGGTGAACAGATTGAGGTCTTCCCTCCGAAACCCATAGGCCTCTCTGAGCGAGTCCACATAGATCAACCCCCTTGTCTTTGAACCACTGGCTATCGGCACACACATGACAGATCTAATTTCGGATAGATCGAGCGTATCCTCCATGTCCTCCGTGACTTCAAGATCGGGGTCTGGAAACATGAGGCCTCTACCCTCTCTTATCACGTGGTTCACCACGTCCCGGTTAAACCCCGCAGGCAGGTCTTCACCCGGTTCCCTGAATCTGGATATCACACTGCTAAATTCCCCGGTTTCAGAATTAATGAGGATGATGAAACCCCGGTCAATATTTATGAGAAAATCAAAGATGCAATCCAGAACGTTGCCTAGCATGAAATTCATATGCACCTTTTCGGACAGCCTGGAGGACACCTTATAGACGAGTTCCACGATCTTTTGCATGGCCATGGTTTTATGTTGCTTAAACACCCCGCTGTCCTCTCTGATCTCGTTGGAGAGGCCAATGGATTCCAGCAGAGGCGACACTAGCTCCAAGCACCCGCTGCCCAGGCAAATCACGCTCATACCGATAACAATAGGAACGCCCTCTTTTATCTCGACCCCGAATCCAGGGCTTATCTTTTCCGGACCGACGAAGGTGCCGTTTTTGCTTCCCATGTCTTCAATGAAAAATCTATTCGCTCTCCTGATGATCCTCGAATGCTCGTAAGAAACGGCGGCGTCGTTCACGCGAATGTCACTGTGAGGGGATCGTCCTATATAAGTGAAATCATCTTTCAGTGGAAAAGATTGATTCTTGTCCGGTCCGGCCAAAATATGGAGACTCGTCATGGTGGTCTGTTTTTGAAGGCAATGGATTGTGGCTCTCAGCGTCAAAACAGCTGAGTGACAGGCGCCCGTCAACTCTAATTATATCTATCTAATAGATAGTAGCTCAATGACCCAAAACCCTTATTCATCCATAGGTAGAACTACCTATACTGTAGCTATCCGTGCTGAGCGCTCCCCCTACACAGGCTTTCCGTAGCAGTAACTGGTAAAACTTTCTCGCATCCTGTCTGCCT
>JASFEQ010000059.1:0-15746 GCA_050124735.1 Desulfobacteraceae bacterium
CCTCTCAGCAAAAAACCTTTACCATTGTAGCCATGATATCAAAATGTCCTCTCTTTTTGGGTTGTGCCCCAATTTTGGATGGACAGGACGGTCACTATAGTAATAATAATCTTCTAAAAAGGGGAATGATGAAATACACGGACGCATTTATCAGGGCCTACCATGATTTCAAAAAGACGGTTGATCTGACCAAGAGCGGGATTCTGCCGGAATTGGATGATCTGGTTTGGTGCATGCTTATGGGGGTTCCCAAGGTGCCTGCTGATGAGGAGTCATCGGAGGACGCCCAAATAATGGCTATTGAGCAGAGGGTAGCCATCCTCAAGGCCGTATTTGTGGAGGCGAACAGAAACCAATCAGAGGATTTCATCGATCGAGGGTTGCGTATATATGACCAGGCCGGAAAGTTGGCCAAAATTCTGTTAAAGGAGGCGGATTGAAACGCCTTAACAAAAAGGGCGTCTAGCCAGACAAAATGGGAAAATCTAGGCGAAATGGACTCGAGCTTGTGGCGAGCACTCTACAGCCCCGGTGATCATAATAAGAAATTCGTGCTTGACGAAAGGTTCGGACTTATACGACAATATATAACATATTGATATAGCTTCATTAACGCGGGGAGCTTCACTTTTACAAGATCCGGCAAGCTTCTGGTGGCGCACTACACGTTCAAAGCGTTGCCTCAGGAGGGAGATAATGCACGACAAGCTTCTAGAATTCATAAAAGAGATTCAATCTGATGAGCGATACGATTCCTTTGATGAACCCGCCATAAAACAGGGGATTGTCTTGAAAATCCTCTCTTACTTGGACTGGGATCCCTTTGATATCGATGAAATCCAGCCCGAATACGAGGTGGATGGTGGGAAGATAGATTTCTCCCTGCGGCATAAAAAGTCCAGCAAGGTTTTCGTTGGTATCAAAAAGGGAATAAAAACCCTCAAAAAATACCAAGAGGAAATATCCAATTACGCAACTCAGGAGGGTGTCAATATTGCCATCCTGACCGATGGCATCACCTGGTGGTTTACCTTACCCCTTCGCAAAGGAAGCCCGGAAGAGAAGAGATTTCATGCCATAGATATGAATGAGAGAAAAGCCGAAGAGGTGGCACAGAACTTTGAGGATTTTCTCTCAAAAAAGAATATTATTTCAGGAAAGTCACTAAAAGCCGCTGAACGTATCTATAATACAAGACTAAAATCACTCTTAGTGAAAGAGAATCTCCCAAAGGCGTGGAAGAAAATATTGAGCGAACCAGAAAAATGGCTTTATGATATCGTTGCCCAGGTGACCGAGGATCTGTGCGGGCACAAGCCGGAGAGGGAAATCGTGGAGAAATTCTTGGCCTTGGAGATCGATGCCAAAGCTGACATATCCAGCACATTGAAGCCCAAGCCTGCGCCTGCACCTCCTACGAAAGAAAAGAAAGCGGCCGTCAAAAAAGAGAAGTTTACGGGCAAGTCCATCGTCTCTTTTACATTGGGGGGCAAAAAGTACGATGTGAATTCATGGAAGGCGATGCTCCTCAAAATTTGTGAGGTAGTGGCTGCAAAACACAAAGAGGACTTTGAAATTGTCCTTACACTGTCAGGGCCCAATAAAGACTATTTTAGTACAAACCCCTATGAGTTGCTGACTTGTGAAAAGATACCCGGCACGGAGACGTACGTGGACGTTAACTTGAGCGCTATGGGCGTTGTAACCCTCTCCCACAGGGTCCTTGCCTTGTTTGGATATGAAGAGAAGGATCTCTCCGTAGAGACCAGATAGATGGGGCCGTTACATCATCTCCAGTGCACATGCCATGGAGACACCACCCCCTCCACAAAGGGTAGCCAGTCCCAGGCTTTCGCCCCGGTGTTTCATGGCGTAGAGAAGGGTGACCATGATGCGGCACCCCGTGGACCCTACCGGATGACCAAGTCCAATCCCAGAACCGTTCACATTGGTGATTTCTCTGTTCAGCCCCAACTCCTTTTCAACGCCCAAGTACTGGGCAGCAAATGCCTCATTCACCTCGATCAGCTCAAAGTCCTCAAGCTTCAACCCTGAACTTCTGGCCAGAAGATTCTGGACCGCTGGAACCGGACTGAGTCCCATGACGGAGGGATGACAGCCTCCCCTGCCAGTGGCTTTGATTCTCGCTACGGGCTTGATTCCCAGTTCTTTTGCCTTATCACCTGACATGATAACCATGCCACTGGCGCCATCATTAATGCCCGAGGAATTTCCTGCCGTGACCTTGCCGGTCTTGGGGACGAAGGCCGGAGGAAGTTGGGCCAATTGCTCCATGGTTAATCCAGGCCTGAAGTGCTCGTCTTTCTCAAAGATGAGGGGCGGTCTTCCTTTTTTCTGGGGGACTTCAACGGGAACGATCTCCTCTTTGAAATCACCCTCTAATGTGGCCCTTTCCGTATTATTGTGGCTACGCAGGGCTACTTCATCCATCTCTTCGCGACTGAGGTCGTGCAGTTGGGCCACAAATTCGGCGGTATGTCCCATGATGTAAGGCTTTCCCTTAAAGAGATCCAAGGGCATACCCTCTTTGACCGGTCCGTCCTCCGGGTGGGGAATGAGATCAGAACCGCAGTGAAGGGCACGGATCAGCATGTCCACAAAGGTTTGATCCTGAAGTCGGCATCCCCATCGCGCCCCGGGGACCGAATAGGGAATGCTAGACATATGTTCTGTTCCTCCTGCGAGGATGATATCGGCCATGCCGGACTGGATCATAGCCATACCAGAAATCACCGCTTCCATGCTGGAGGTACAGACCCTATTGATGGTGACCGCAGTGATGTGGTCTGGAATGCCAGCCATTAGGGCCCCGACACGCGCCACATTGAGGGCATCGGCAGGCTCCATGCAACAACCGTAACGGACATCATCGATCATTTGAGGCTCAATTCCCGCACGTTTCATGGCCTCTTGCATCGTGAGGCTTGCCATCGTGGCGGCGTGCATATCTTTAAGGGATCCACCAAAGGCTCCAATGGCAGTACGACATGCGGAAGCAATAACCACATCTTTCATAACCAGCACCTCGATTCAATCATCAGTTTTTGCCTGACGGGGTCATCCAAACAGTTCTTACAGGTGAACAATGAATGAACGTTGAGTCAGGACCCGAGCTATAATAGAAAAGCGGCTCCAAGTAAAGGGAAAACAGAGGATTTCGGAAGCCTAGCATTTGGACATTTTCCATCAGCCTGTCGGAAGCCGGTTTTCCGACAGTCTCCTTATAAAATAGACGGCAAGGGTGATATGATCACCATCAGTCTTTCGTCTTTGCCATCTTATTCTCCACCGAAACGAGTTCTCCAACGAAGCTGCCAACGGCTACTTTACTCTTTATCTTGACAGGAATACGGAGAGCATCTGCTGTCACCCAGATCTGAAGTTTGGCATCTTTGCTCTTCTTAAACACACCACCAATATGCTCCAAACTGGGCTCCACAAGATATGTATCATAGGTCCCGCTCAGGACAGTCACCTTTTCTCTTTTTATGACCCGTGCCCTGCCCAATATCCATTTTTTCCCGTCAGTTAATGGTTTTTCAATTGCCATATTCTCTTTTAGATCATGGAGGCGAAGGGCATAATAAACAGATAGTGGATCAAAAGTCCCAGGCTTAACGGGAATGGGTGCCCTCTTTTCTCCAAAGTTGGAACGTTGGGCCTCTCCCTTTTCCCAGTTGAAATTCACAACCACCCTTCTTCTCCGCTTCCCTTCCTTTGTTTCCTTATACAAAATTGAATGACTCAGTTTTTCATCGGTGTATGCATCTATTCGGTCACGCACCTTATAGATGAGATCTACGACGGGATAGGTCCTGGCAGTCAGCACAAAGTGATACACCTTACGACCATTCATGGTTTCTATGGGATATACCTCAAGAACGGCCTCTCCTGCGGGTATAAAGGCCCACCGCACCTGAAATGTGAGTTTTTCGCCAGGGGAAAAAGGATACCTGTTTTCCGATGCATCGGCTATGGCGGAAAAGGCAAGAGTGGCCAGGAGCGCCGTCAAAATTAACGCTAGACTATAGGTGAGTTTTGTTTCAGAGAACATGTGGAAAGCACTCTCTTGACAGCTCGCGCACATCTGAGACCGGTTTAACCCGTAACCCTAAGCCTTCTTGACTAAAAGATAGCGATTCGGTTTCAGGCGGGCAAAAATGGTGGCGCCTGGGCAGGGAGCCACCAGCTTTTTTTGATACTGGGTGCCAAGCACCTGAAACAGTTCTAGACAGCAGGAACAGAGATGAGCACTACGGTCGATAGAATACGGTATTATGCTCTGATTTTCCTGGATGAAAAAATGTGGTTTGATGAAATTGGCATGGTTGGCTGTATGAGAGAGATAAAGGAAGTCGTAGTCCTCCACGTCTGAGCCCAATCTCTTGGCCCATCTCAAGTAGATCCTCTTTTCGATTTCTCGGACGGTCCGCCACTCAGAAGGGACCCGCTTCATGAAGTCTGAATTATGAATCATATTCTTTTTTTCTTCGGACCTTGCCAATCGGGGTGGATCAAAACTTGATTTGGTGATCGTTGCCTCCTTTTTATTTTCATAGCCCTCCAGTTCAAAGGAACTTATCACCAGGTAAAGCCCGTTCTTATCACTGGCCCTATACCAACTTCCCTGCCTAGCACAGGTATCACCCCAGACCTCCGGCGCGACGCTGGAGATTTTGTTGATTGCATCCAAAGGGGCGCAGACGACACCTTTAGCCGACCCTATTCGAACACCACGGACTTCCAGTTCATCCTGCAAACGGGCTTCCTCATCTTTTGTGAGCCAATAGATATGCTTTATATAAACGCCCTTTGGCTTCCTGGTATTCAAGGTGACTCCTTTCTGTAAAAGACAAGTTACAGAAAAACGTTCTTGTAATCAATTATAAAGAATAATTGGCGTTTTTCAAATATATGCGTCCTAGCGGAGGAGACCTGCAAAATTCCCCTCTTTATGATGGATCAAAAAGGGGATTGAATCCCTTTCAGATCATAACCATTATATTCAGTGAGGGGGGCGGTTTTTTATTGCGGGGTTATGTCATTTATGACACAATGCCTGACATTTCGCTTTTCCTCCCTGTGGCAAAAGAGAAAATCATGAAAGGCGTGGAGAAGCGGACCGAGTCATCTGTATGGAAAGAGAGGTTTAAGGCTTGTTTTTCAAAGTCAGGACCTCAGAAGAGGTCTTTCAGATCATTGAACAATTTGGTTCATTGGGAGAAGAGACGGTACCATTGGAGAAGGCCTTTGGCCGGATCTTGAGTCGAAACATCATCTCGCCCGAAGACCTGCCAGGGTTTTACAGGTCGTCCATGGATGGGTATGCGGTAAGGGCTAAGGATACCTTTGGAGCCACGGAAAGCCTTCCGGCAATGCTCGGTGTTAAGGGAGAGGTGATTATGGGACAAGTGCCCACCGAAGGTGTGGGATCTGGGCAAGCGATGAAAATTTCCACCGGAGGTATGTTGCCTGAGGGTGCTGACGGAGTGGTCATGGTGGAGCACACTCACGTACTGGATGAAAATACGGTCGAAGTTAGCCGTGCCATATCCCCGTTTGAGCATGTGATCCTACCCGATGATGATTTCAAAAGAGGATCCCCAGTCCTTGAAAAGGGGTCTGTGTTAAGACCCCAGGATTTGGGGGTTATGGCCGGAATCGGCCGCTCTGAAGTCCATGTCTACAGAAGACCGAGGGTTGCCATCATATCCACTGGCGACGAAGTCGTCCCCATTGATCAGCGGCCCAAGTCGGGGCAAGTCAGGGATATCAACACGTATACCCTGAGCGCCTTTTGCAGACAGTACGGTGCAGAACCCCTGGCCTTGGGACTGTGTAAGGACAATTTTGACGACCTCAGGGCCAGAGTCGAAAAAGGACTTGAAGAGGCGGACACCGTTTGGATATCTGGCGGAAGTTCCGTGGGCAGCAGGGACATGACGCTCAAGGTCTTTGAATCCTTCCACAATGTGGAACTGCTCGTCCACGGGATATCCATCAGCCCGGGTAAACCGACCATCATTGCAAGGGTAGGCTCCAAAGCCGCATTTGGTCTGCCTGGGCATACGGCTTCGGCTATGGTGGTGGCAGAGGTCTTTCTCAATCCCTTTTTGTCCAGGTTGTCGGGGAAAGTGGATTTTACCGGGCCTTTGAACAAGGGGGTCGAGGCGGAGCTGAGCCGAAACATCGAGTCGGCCAGTGGGAGGGAAGATTATATCAGGGTCAGATTGAGACAAAAGGAGGGAAGACTCATCGCAGACCCCATCTTCGGAAAATCCGGTCTCATATCCACACTAGTGGAAGCGGACGGTCTGGTTCGGGTGGAGAGGAATACGGAAGGGCTATATGAAGGTGAGCGGGTAAAGGTTTTGTTCATTAGTCCTGAGAGAGGAGAGTCGTGTTGAAGAGGCATGTCTATTTGGCCATGAAGACCTTGGAAGAGGCCAAAGCCGTATTCTTCTCTAGGTTCAAAGCCGAGCAGAGGACGGCTGCTGAAGAGATCTTTACGGAAGATTCACAGGATCGTGTCACGGCAGAGCCCATCTTTGCAAAGATGTCTGCGCCCTTTTATCACTCAGCGGCTATGGATGGTATCGTAGTTCGTGCAGAGGCCACATACGGAACGACTGATAGACATCCAAAAACCTTAGAGATAGGCAGAGATGCACGGTGGATTAACACGGGTCAGGCCATACCTGAGGGCTTTGACGCAGTTATCATGGTTGAAAAGGTCCATGAGCTCAATGAAGACGAAGTGGAAATTCGCTCTCCAGCGTATCCCTGGCAACATATCAGAAAGGTGGGTGAGGATATCGTTGCGACTCAATTGCTCTTGCCTCAAAACCACCAAATACGTCCTTACGATATGGGATCGCTCATCAGCGCAGGTATTTTTTCCCTTAAGGCCTGGAAAAAGCCAAGGGTGGCTGTTATCCCCACTGGTTCTGAACTCGTCCATCACCGCGAAATCCGAGATCCAAAACAGCTGAAAGACGGTCAAATCATTGAATACAATTCCCTCATTCTCGCCGGATTGGTTAGAGAATGCCACGGCATCCCCAGCATATACGATATCGTCCCTGACCTTGAGGAAAACGTACGTGAGACATTGAAGAGGGCTGTGGACTCAGATGCGGATCTTATCATTGTCAATGCGGGATCATCCGCAGGCAGCAAGGATTATACGGCAAATATTATCGGAGAAATGGGGGAGGTCTTTGTGCATGGTGTGGCCATGATGCCTGGCAAGCCGACCATCCTGGGGGTGGTAGAAGGGAAACCCGTTATAGGAAATCCTGGCTATGCCGTATCGGCCACACTCTCTTTCGAGCAGTTTGTTCGACCCCTACTTTACAGTCTCCAAGGTTATGCAGCCCCCAAAAGAAGATCTATTGTCGTTCAGCCATCCAGAGACATTTCTTCCAAACTGGGGATCGAGGAATTCTTGCGGGTAAATATTGGTAGGGTGGGAGATAGGACGATAGCCACACCCCTGCCCAGGGCGGCCGGTTCCATTACTACACTGACAAGAGCAGAGGGGATCCTGCGCATTCCGGCCCTGTCTGAAGGCGTCACGCAGAACGAAGAAATGGAGGCAGAGCTTCTCGTTGATGAGGAGGAGATCTTCAACACGGTCGTTGTGATCGGCAGTCACGATATGACTATAGACCTACTTGCCGATGAGATCAGGCGGCGTGGACACAATATCCGGGTTTCATCAGGGAACGTTGGCAGCCTGGGAGGGTTAATGGCCCTCAGAAAGGGGACTTGCCATGTGGCCGGGTCACACCTTCTAGATACGGAGACGGGAGAATATAACGTTGCTTATGTTAAGCGATACCTTAAGGGGATCAGCGTGAGCATTTTTCATTTGGTCCTAAGAGATCAAGGCTTGATTGTGGCCAGAGGCAATCCGAAAGGGATAGGGGGTATCAATGACCTTACAAGAGATGATATTGCTTTTGTGAACCGTCAAGCGGGATCGGGCACGCGCGTTCTCTTGGATTATAAGTTGGAGCAACTGGGGGTCATACCAGAGAGCATAAAGGGTTATGGGCATGAGGAGTTCACTCATATGGCAGTGGCCGTAGACGTACTCAGCGGAGCGGCCGATTGTGGCCTGGGAATTTTTGCGGCTGCAAGGGCCCTTGATCTGGGTTTTATTCCCATTGAAAAGGAACAATACGACTTTATTATTCCCTCTTCCATATTGGATAACGGGAATATTCAAGCGATCCTTAAGACCATTGAGTCCCAGGGTTTCAGAGAGAGAGTCACAGAGTTGGGTGGATATGATCCATCTAAGAGTGGTCAGTTCTGGCTGGAGGTGGGATAAGGGGTTCTTTAAAGACCACGCCACCTTGAGATCATCAATTCTTTTGTTAAACATTGCTTCGTTCGTGTTCAAAATCTAGGAAAGGGGAAGAGATGGTAACCCTAAGACTTAAATCTCGGCAGTGGATTGTGGATGAACATAATAATATCATCATGGGAGAGGGAAGAAGAGAGATTTTGGAAAACATAGAAAAGACCGGATCCATAAACCAGACGGCCAAGATTATGAAGATGTCCTATAAAGGCGTGTGGAGCAAGATCAAGGCAACAGAGGGTTATATGAAAACAAGGATTGTAGAGACCGATAAGAAACGTGGCTCTCAACTCACCAAAGAGGGAAAGATCCTGCTGAAAAAGTACGCCCTTCTTAAAAAGAGGTGTCTAAAAGTGGATGATAAAGTCTTCAATACCATCTTTGTCAAATAGAGAAGGAAAAGAGAATAAGGAGATTGGGAAGAGAAAGGGATGGAAAAGACAACCAATCCATTGAGGCCAGAAATACCCGCAATCGTCTCCATTGTAGGGAAATCTGGATCGGGCAAAACCACCCTTCTAGAAAAGCTGATTCCAGAGCTCACAGGAATGGGATTAAAGGTGGGTACTATTAAACATGATGTGCACGGCTTTGAAATGGACCATCCAGGAAAAGACAGTTGGAGACATAAGCAGGCGGGCTCGGGGATAACCATAATCTCATCGCCGCAACGGATCGGCATGGTCATGGACGTGGACCACGACCACACACTTGATGAACTCGCCTTCTTTTTTTCTGGGGTGGATATCATTTTGACGGAAGGGTATAAGCGAGAGAATAAACCAAAAGTAGAGATATTCAGGCGTGAGGCCCACACCGAACCTCTTTGTTCGAATGACAGCCATTTGATCGCCCTGCTCACCAATGCGGACGTGGAGCTGGGAGTGCCCCGTTTTGCATTGGATGATATAGGGGGGCTTGCCAGGTTTTTGATCGGGCATTTTAAATTGCATCCGTCATAGGGGTGAGAAAAGCGTTACTCAACAAAAGCCCTGGCTGTGGCTTCAGAACCCCTAGAAAATGCTTGACAATGATACCACAATGTGGCAGAAAATATTCCTATGCACTCCTCATTGGTGCCAGGCCTCTGAGAATTCTTGGGACCTTCCCACTCCCATCTCCTAACCCTTCAATTCTCAGGGGCCGTTTCTTTTCCCCGCCGCCCACGTATCTTTTGCTATTTCTTGCTCTTCCTTGTTTTGGTCTTTTCCAGTCTAACCACGGCACTCTGTTGCCCAAACCTCAGATTGGGCTCCATGGTTGGCTCCTGATGCCTTTTCTTTCATACCGAGGCTCCCGGCCTGGTCTTTTCAGCGACTTATCTGCAGGGGAGTTCTGCCCCCTCCGCATTCCCCTCGGCAAGCTCGGGGCTGCGGTTTCCCCCACGGATAAGTCGCGAAAAGGACGAAGGCCTCCCGCCAGGCATTTCTTCGCGCTCGTTCCGCTCCGCTCAGTCCCCACCCCTTCGGGGCGGGTCCCCAGTTTCAGAAAACGCATCAGGACCCATTTCCATACCCAATGGGCAATGCGTGAATTGGGATTTGATAAGAATTGATAATCCGATTTGGGCAGAAGCTTGACGGCACTTGATATCTCTTAGGTCTAGGATTATCTGGTGTTTTTGTGCTATAGGACTATTACATATCTAGAAGATGGGGTTTTTCAGCGGTCATGAAGAATTTTATAGGTTTTGAAGAAGCACTTGAGCTGACGCTTTCCTCTGTGCCCACGGCTGGGACGGAGTCTCTCACCTTAGATCGTTTGACAGGGAAAATCTCGTCGCAAGATGTTGTTTCCAGGGTGGATTGTCCTTCTGTGGATAGTTCTTTGAAAGATGGGTATGCGGTTGTATCGAGCGATGTAAAAGAGGCCAGTAGCGATCATTTGATCCATTTGAAGGTAACAGGCCAGGTCACTGCCGGGATTTCGTCGAAACTGGCCGTCTCTAATGGACAAGCCATAGAAATCACCACGGGTGCCCCAATCCCAAAGGGCGCGAATGCTGTGATATCAAGGGAATTCTGCCGCAGAGGAGATGACGAAATTTGCTGTTTCAATACCGCCGAACCTGGTCGAAATATTTTTAGAAAAGGAGGGGATATTCGAGTTGGAGAGACCATCGCGTCAAAGGATGAAGTGTTGTCTCCTGCACTGATAGGCCTCCTGGCTTCGGCGGGGTTGAAAAAGATCAGGGTTTATAAATCTCCTCATGTGGCAGTCATAGCCACCGGGGATGAAGTGGTGGCACCGGGGGCTCCCCTTCCAGAGGGGAAGCTATACGCAAGTAATATGGTGGAAATATGTTCATGGCTGTCTCTTTTCGGCCTTTCCTTCCGAACCGAACTGGCTCCTGATTCCAGAGAAGAGATAGCGTCAACGATCATTGAACATCTTCCCCATGTGGACGCATTCATAACGAGTGGAGGTGCATGGGGAAGCGAACGAGATCTGATCATCAAGGTGCTGGAGAGTCTCAACTGGCGAGGTGTTTATCATCGGGTTAGAATGGGTCCTGGGAAAGCTGTAGGATTTGGTTTTTTGGAAAAAAAGCCTTTCTTCTGTTTACCCGGTGGACCTCCATCCAGCGAGATGGCCTTTCTTCAACTAGCTTTGCCAGGTCTTCTGGCCATGGAGGGCTATCGGCATCCCCTATTTCTTTCCGTTGCGGCCCGTCTCACAGAGACTGTCAGAGGAGATAAAGATTGGACCCAATTCGTTCATGCCCGGATCGAGGGAGGAAAGGATGCCATTATGGTCCATCCTGTAAAACAGAAGAGCAGGTTACAGTCAATGGCCAGAAAAGATGCTCTAATCGTCATCCCTGAAGGTTGTGAGGCGTTGCCCCGTGGAGAGGTCATCCACGTACAACTTTTGAATCCCCTTTCACCACGTCTCGGAATTTACCCCCTCAGGCAAGAACAAGACAAATAGTTCTTGCAAGCCTGGCAATGGAGTTATAAGAATTATATAATGGAAATGGTAAATATCACCACTGACCAGAGGACATAATGATGAACATGATGACCCTAACCCCTTTAATTTCTCTTCCTGGTGCTCTTTCTTTTGAAGGCGCTTTTGGCGGCAATATCATCCAGATGATGGTCCATGCTGGCTTGATGGTTAAGTTTGTCCTGTTGATTCTTTTTCTCTTCTCTATCATCTCATGGACTATTATTTTTATGAAATGGAGACTTCTCCGAAGGGCCAAAGATGAGACCGAGTTTTTCCTTGACCTATTTTGGGAGAGCACGGAATTTGGCCAGCTTTACGATGAATGTGATAACCTCCTTTTCAGTCCTGTCGCACATCTTTTTAGGTCCGGGTATTCAGAGCTCAAAAAGATCAGTAAAATTCAGGCACATCCTGAATCAAAAGATAGAGACCTGGCCATGCAACCCGTGTTTGATAACGTGGAGAGGACCCTGAAGAGGACGGCCATTGATCAGAGTAACAGACTGGAGAGGGCACTCTCTTTTCTGGCCACAACAGGCAATACGACGCCCTTTATCGGTCTTTTTGGTACTGTTTGGGGGATTATGGAATCTTTCAGAGGGATCGGGATGAAGGGTTCAGCCAATCTGGCCGTTGTTGCGCCGGGAATCTCCGAAGCACTTATCGCAACGGCGGCCGGTTTGGGGGCGGCTATTCCAGCGGTGGTGGCATTCAACTATTTCAACCAGAAGGTCATTGGGCTGAGAGCTGAAATGGATACCTTCACCTCAGATTTTTTAAGCCTGGTTGGTAGGCATTTCTTGAGGAGACAGATGGTTTCACAGGAGGAGAAACCCAAGAGATAATGGCAGGTTTTGCCCCTGTGGCAAGAGACTCTCTTTCTCGGAATCGTGGCACGTGAATTGAGATTTTAAGTGAACCCATACGGTCGGTTCTCAAGCATAACCGGAGGGCAAGTAGCTTATTATGGTCAGTTTGGGGAATGAAAAAAGGTTCATGTCGGATATTAATGTGACTCCGCTTGTGGACGTGATGCTCGTCCTGTTGATCATCTTCATGGTGACTGCTCCCATGATGATGCAAGGAGTGGAGGTCAATCTCCCCCAGACCACAGCGAAGAGTATAAAGACCCGTGAAGACCCCCTGATTTTGACCATAAACAAAAAGAGGGAAATTTTTTTGGAAGATCGCCAGATCGGGCTCAAAGAGCTTGAAAACAAAATGAAAACCATCTTCAAGTATCGGAGGAACAAAGAGCTCCTCCTTAGGGCAGATAAAGAGGTTCCCTATGGATTTGTCATCAACGTCATTGCAGGGGTGAAGCGGGCAGGGATAGACAAGCTGGGTATGGTCACTGAGCCTATTGAATAAATAGACGTGAGAAAAAAGGCTCAAGCGCCTCCCCAACCCTTTCTGCTCCATGGATTCTAGACGGATTAGCTGATCCTTGGGCAGCGAAGTCATGACAAACACAGATACAAAACAGAGTTCGAATAGTCTGATGGAAATAAAGTGGAGCCCCATGGTGGCGCTGTCTGTGGTGCTGCATCTGGCCATCTTTTCTGTGGTCCTGTTTGTTCCGGAGGCGATGCCCACCAGGCGATTTGAAGGTGTGGTATATTCGGTCAATCTGGTAGAGATGCCTGCTGGAGTAGACGTGAAACGCAAAGGAACCAGAACCCCGACAGTCAAGAAAGGCAAGAGGGTGGCCAAAAAGGGTTCACAGGCGAAACGAATCAAAGCGCAAAAAAAGAAAAAGAAACCCGTCGTAATAGCGAAGAGAACGGTAGAAACAAAGACGCCAAAAATAAAAAAGCCGAAAGTCCCTTCTTCTGAACTCATTGATCGGGCCGTCTCTAAAATAGAGAAAAAGGTCAAAACAGAGGAAAAGGTCAAAACAACAGAGGAAGAGAACCATGTTGAAAAGGCTATTTCTAAATTGGAAAGCGAGGTGGGTACCCCAGCCGGTCCAGGACCACAAGGTGGAAGCCCGGTTGGAGCGATCCCCATGCAGATGTACCAAATGGAAGTGGAGGGCAGAATCAAGGGCAATTGGTCCTATCCAGTGGCCCTTCAGAGCAAGGAGGACCTGGAGGCTATCGTTGTGGTCATGGTCAAGAGAGATGGAAGCATCTTAAAGACCGAAATGAAGAAGGGTTCCTCTGATCCCATCTTTGATGACTCTGTGATAAGGGCGGTCAAGCGATCCGATCCCTTGCCCCCGTTCCCAGAAGGCTATAGGGAAAGCCATGATGAAATTGAGATTCGGTTCAATCTTAAGGACTTGCAAGACTCTTAGACTGGGAGTCTGGATAGGACCTTTGCTGATCTTTTTATTCTTGCCATGTCAGGCATTGAGCAGGATTTATGTGGATATTAATGCCCCTTCGGTCCAGAAAATCAAGATCGCGATCCCCGATTTCAAGAATTTATCCACCAATAAGGAATATCCGGAATTGGCCACCGCTCTGCCAGAAGTTCTGTCAAATGACCTTGATCTGACCGGTTACTTCACGCCCATGGATAAAGAGGCCTTTTTGGCGGAGGATGAGGACGCCATGGCCCGCGAGCAAATCCGTTTCAAGAACTGGTCGGTCATCGGTGCAGACCTTCTCCTGAAGGCAGGGTATACGGCTATTGGCCGCAGTCTCGAAGTGGAGGTCAGGCTCTATGACGTTTTCTGGGGCCGTCAGATCCTGGGCCGCAGGGCCTTAGGTAAAGCCGCAGACTTTAGGACCATCATGCACAGGATAGGGAATGAGATCATTTATACATTGACTGGGCACAAGGGGATGTTCCTTTCCAAACTCGCGTTTGTGGGCACGGCCACGGGAAATAAAGAGCTCTATGTATCGGATTATGACGGCTATAATGCGAAACAAGTGACCTCGGACAAAAGCATTGCCCTTCTCCCCAGATGGTCACCAGTGGGAGACAAAATTCTTTTTAACTCTTATAAAGAGGGGGGGGCAATGCTTTATATGATGGAATTCAACGCAGGAAACTCCAAGAGAATATCAGGGAGGAATGGCTTAAATATTGGCGCAGCTTGGGCACCAGATGGTGACGAGGTGGCACTGACCCTTAGCCATAAAGGGAATCCTGATATATATCGTATTGACCTGAGCGGAAATATCATCGATAAGCTTACTAACCATTGGGGCATTGATGTGTCCCCCACCTTCTCACCGGACGGGCGCAAAATTGCCTTTGTGTCCAACAGGTCCGGGTCTCCGCAAATCTATGTCCGAGAACTGCGTGGGGGGCGGGAAGAGAGATTGACCTTTGAGGGAAACTATAATACATCTCCTTCATGGTCCAACTTGGATCGAATCGTATTCTCAGCCATGAAAGGCGGGCGTTTTGATATCTACGTCATGGATTCAGACGGACGGAATTTGAAACAGTTGACCGAGGATCAGGGAAATAATGAGGACCCCTGTTGGTCCCCTGACGGAAGATACGTTGTGTTTAGCTCGAGCAGGGACGGCGGATACCATTTGTATATCATGAATGCCAACGGCCGAAATCAGAGAAGAATCACCTTCCTCAGGGGCGAGCAGACTTCGCCATCCTGGTCACCATTTTAGGATGCCGCCTTGCAATAGGTCTGTGTTTCTAAGGCGTTATGGTCATTGGAGAAAGCGGCTTGCAGGGGATCTGGCGCGCGAGATATCTCCTTCCCCATATGGGTGCGTGGTCAGGTTTAGAGCCAAAATAAAAAATTATGAAAAACTATCGAAATCCTTGAAATCGTAATGAGAAGATGATAAGGTTAGCGGTCAAAATTTTTGGAGATGAGATTTTTAATTTTTTAGCTGAAAAAACCTATAAAATCAGGAGGTAGGGATGATGATGAGAAAGATGATAATTGTTTTGGTTGCTTTGGTCTTTGCCTGCTCGGCGCTTTTCTCGATGACATCATGTGCCAAGAAACAGGTTATGACGGGAGCCCCTGAAAAGAAGCCCCCTGTGGTTGCACCGCCTCCGGCTGATACAGAGGCCTATAAGCGGGCGGAAGCCGAGCGCCAAGCGAGGCTGGCCGCGCTGGCAGCAGCTGAAGGGCTTCGTGGACAGATTCGGGCATTCGAAGCGGAAAACATTAACTTTGATTTTGACAAATCGGAGTTGAAGCCTGAGGCGCGGGCTATTCTGGTGAAAAAGGCGGAGTGGCTGCGCAATAACTCGGAGTTCTCTGTAAGGATCGAAGGGCACTGTGATGAGAGGGGCACCAATGAATACAATTTGGCCCTTGGCGAGCGCAGAGCCAACGCCGCGTGGAAATTCCTGAATGCATTAGGCATTTCTGGTAGCAGGATGACCACCATAAGCTACGGAGAGGAAAGGCCCGCTGATCCTAGACACAACGAGACTGCCTGGTCCAAAAATAGGCGGGATGAAT
>JASFEQ010000060.1:0-15651 GCA_050124735.1 Desulfobacteraceae bacterium
GAATATCATCGCCAAGGAGGGAGAACTTTAGAATGATAGGAATTAACGCAGGCAAAGCAAAAGCAAAGTAAGCTTTCATTAATACCGAAAACACCGCTGCTGCCCCAACCACCATGCCGCCCAGCATAAGGGCCAAGAAGGCTTGGTGTGCAATTGACTCTGAAGGAAAGAGGAAGAGACCTGAAGACCCCCACGCCATTCCATACAAGCTAACACCGATAATAAACCCAATGCTGAAGCCTCCAGCGTTAGCAGGGGTCAGCGATGAACGCCGATATCTGTAAAAGAGGACATACCGGAGAGCCGTTATTAGCAACATCACCGAGATCCATATAATTGAAGCTGAGTGGGGAACGAGTTCCCAAAGGAGCGCTATGAGGATAATTGAATTCGCTAAGCTTGCGATGATTCCTATGTGGGATTGCTTGTAGAGTTGCCTGACCCGAGCAGCATATAATCGATCAGGCACATTGAAAGTCTGCGATTTGTTTAGGAGTCTCTCCTTGGTTCCTCCTCCATTAGTCATGTTGTGCGTCACTCCAAATGAATGCCGGAATTGTGAAATTCCGGCAGCTGTCCCTTCCCCAATTTTTACAATATTTTACAATAGGATACTCCATATGGTCAAAGCTTTTCATTCGGCAGGAGAAAATGGCCGAGGCCTTTGCTTTTTCTTCTTGTACAGACCTTATCTAAGCATCTGCACCTGAGCGTCATAACGAAGTTGGCTTTTGGAATATTTAACCGCGGTTTTGGTGGAAAATCAATCGGGAGAAATGATGATTTTTGTCTAATACCAACGTACTAGATTTGCAGGATCTCTTGGATTACAGCACTCTACATCTGTTCCTTGTAGAGTTCGTAGTATTTGAAGACTTTCCTTATGTATATCCTGGTGGCCTTAAAAGGTGGGATGCCCTTGTACTTTTTAACTTTCCTACTTCCCGCGTTATAAGCCGCAAGGGCGAGTTTCACATCTCCGTTGAACTGATTTAGCAGTTTCTTGAAATAAAACACGCCTGCCTTGATGTTGTGCTCGGGATTGAAGACATCTTTCACCCCAAGCGATTTGGCCGTTATGGGCATCAGCTGCATGAGGCCTTTTGCGCCTCTTTTGGAAACCGCCTTAGGGTTGTGCCCGGATTCCGCCATTATAATAGCCTTTATGAGAGCGGGATCCATCTCGTGGCGACCAGCCACTTCGATAATAATCGGGTTGAACAGTTTATCTTTTGTCTTTACAGGTGTGGGTGAAGAGTCAGCCACTCGTTCAAGTTCCGAAGGTGCCTCTGCCAGATATCGTGCTCCATCATCCGTGGCGTCCATGAAATTCTCATAGAGCGCACGGAGGCCCGTGAATTCTTCTTCACTCAGTAGGGCATGCACGGTCAGAATATCAAGGGGCTTTGCGTGCGAACTCCGGACAGGCCCTCTCTTCCCACTAACATAACTGGCGTGCATGCACAGACCTATCGCGGCTCCCAAGAGCCAGATGACCAGTTTTTTTGAAGCCGGGTTCATCTCCAAAACTCCCTTTTACCCACTATTCCCCTCTACACTTGTTTTTCGCGGCCTTCGTTGACCCTTATGCATTGAAAGAATCATGCCATGACATATAAGTTTATCATTCAATAACAACTTTCAAGTACTTAGCCTATTTTTCATGAAATTCCAAATCCCACGAAATATGTAAAAAAAGTTATCACTTTGTAAAAAAAGTTTCCATTTCTTGTCAGGAAATTTCATACATCTGGCAGATTGGGTCAGGTTAGAGGCTCAGGGATTTCTCATGTTTTCGGGCAACAGCTCTCGCAGTCTCAGGATTATCGAGAGACCAACTGAGAGGGGAAATCCATCTTCGGAGTTTTCGGCACGCAGTGTTACACCGTCAACAGATCCGTTTTCCAAGAGATAATTTGCGATCTCGGCAGGATCAAAGAGCTTGAAGAGATCTGTTCCAAGCTCAAGACTCATTGCTGCGATGACTCCATAGACACCCCAGTTGGATACAGTAGCAATAACAAGTTCGTCGCACTTGGTTATTGAAGGGATGATGGACATGTGTGAGAGTTCTCTGCTAAAGTTTCCCATGCCAATTTCGTTGCCACCGTCACCGAAGGCAATGGTGGGACAGGTGCAAAGCTCAAGGAATAAATCGTACTTCGCAGCGTATTCTGTGATGTCCTCCTTCCGCATATTGTAATAACGTCCGTCCTCAGCCACACCAGGCCGTTCCACAGAAATCACGAGTGATGGTTTCAGAGAGACAAGTGCCGTCTCAACTAATGATTTAGTCTCTTCCCAGGTTCGTATGGGGATCTCGTAGGTGTTAAAGTCCCTGCTCAATATTCTAGATATGGGTGGGGCGCAAACAAAAATTGGCCGATTCTTTAGAGACTCGAGAACCTTATACAAACTGATTGCCCCGATGGGACCGTCTGTTTCAAAGCTGCTGCCAACTGGAAACCCCGTGCCAATCAACACAACACCGTTGTTCTCCAGAATTAGATGGGCTGCCCGTTTGCAGTAACCCGCCGAGAGGCCCTTTCTCAGTGCGTCCATGCCCCGAGAGCTGAGTGCGAGAATAATGTTCTCAATCTGGAGATCTGTGGTGCTCATGGCAGGTTGGTAAATAGCATATTTTGCCAAGAAAGGTAAAGAGGAGCCATTCAATGGTTCTTGGAGTAATGGAAGAGACTGTGTCACCAAGTCATTTTCAGGCATGGTGACACGGCCTCACAGGAACCTGGCATCATCAGTTAAAATGACTGCAAGGGAGGTCAACGACGCATTTGCCACACACGTGGGTTGTCTCCTGTAGGCCAGCCAACGCCTCTGTCTTTTTCAGATTTAATCTAAGCCGTGTCCAGCATCGCTGCCGATCAATCCCTTCCTCCCTTACGGCACCAACCGGACAACGCTTGAGGCATTTCAAGCACTCCTTGTTCGCCTTATGAAGACAAAGTTCTTGGGACTGAACAAGGGGGTTGTCCCCCAGTTCAGCTTCGGTAACCAAGCTGCCTAGACGGCCTGCACACCCTGATGGGGTGATGAGTTGCGCATTTACCCCAAAGCGTCCGAGCCCTGACAGATAAGCAAGGTGCTTGTGAGACCACCTGGAGATGAGCTTAACCTCATCGAAGTTGTGAGTGGCAGGTGTCAATGCAGAGTTATAGCTGTGCACCGCTAGCTGCTCCCTGATCTCTTTAGCCACAAGACCGATAAGCGCGTTTGTTGCTTCGTAGGCCACACCCCAATTGCGGCAGGGAAATTTGCCCGCGCTATTTTCATCAATAAGCGCCTTGACAAAAGGGACGAAGAAGACGATCAAGGTTTTGGCGGACGGGAGGAGATCCCCTGGCAGTAAATGCTCGTCAGAAGCAATTTTTGGAAGGATGTGGAATCGATCGTCGACCTGGGCCGTGGCTAAGAGGGGTTTACGCCACCAGTTTCCTACTTTGGCCCTGGCAGGGAAAGAGGAGACAAATGCCTCCACAATTCGTCTTAAATCTTCTGCTCTCATTTCAAACCCTTTCCTTCAAACCTCGATTTGATCTTATAATCCTGAACTGCTTTGTCAGCCTCTCAATGACCCCTTAAAGGCCTGAGAAGATCCGCGATAAGAAAACCGTAATACATCCAATCGGTAATAATCCTTGACTTAGGTCAAAGACAGCTTTGAAAAGCCTTGTTAAAAAATAATAAACTGATGAAAGGAGACAGGGAATGAAATCCTTGACTGAGGTCTGCTTGTTTGGCTCTCTTCGCAAAGTTTTGGGAGATCCATGCGATTCACCGCTCCAAATGGACCTCAACACACCAACTCCCCTACCCCAGGTTCTAAAGAGCCTCAAAATCCCCTTCAATAGAGTACAGTTAGCGATGGTCAATTACAGGGCCGTTTCCAAGAATTCAACAATCCATCCAGGTGATCGGATCTCTTTGTTTCCAAGAGAGTATCCTGTTTTCGTCGATTGGAAGGACTTCAGATAAAACCATTTACCCCGAGGGATCCCTGCTCCCAGGGAAATCCTGAAGTACAGGCAGACGTAGTAGAATGCCCTGCATGGGTTTGTAATGAATATAGCGTTAGATGAGGTGTTCTTTCTCAAGGGCCGCCATTGCGGCTTGGCAAGATGTGGTTATTAATGACAAGGCCTCTGAAATACACCTATTTATTTCAGGATACTCAGACAGTCTCAATCTTCCCGTGGCCTCCACAACTTTCTTCTCACCCCCCACGAAATTGACCGATTTTTCTATATTTTCGGCTATTTTGATTTCACGGGCCAGGGTCTCCAGGTATGAGCCCATCATTTTTTCAGCCCCTATCCGTTCTTCACCCCTAAGGATAAGCATTTTTGCCAGCAGGTCAGAGGCAATGATCAGTTCCGATTATATCCTCTCAGCTTACTGATAAACGAGGATGGTCTTTCTCCTATCCATCTGTTAGGCTATTCCCCGATGTCAAATTAAGTCAAATTCTTCTTCCCATGTTCAACTTTCCTCTCGCTTAGCATGTGGGCAGAGGAGGTCCAAAGGTGGAGAACCTTGTCAAAATATCATTAATTTATTAAAGTTGGGATGCACTGTCAAAATAATTACAGGGGACAAATTCACCGTATAATTTGGGTATTAAGACTGAAATTAGCAGGTTACGTGGCATTCCTGATCGCCAGCAAGGTTTTAGATGTAAGGCGCCGCAAGGCCTCCGGCCCGGAGGGCCTACGCCCCGGAGGGAGGAGTGATCGAAGGCAACGCAGTCCTTCGATGCTTCGACATTGCTCAGCATCGACCCTGAGCTTGTCGAACAGCCTGTCGAACGGCCCTTCGACTTTGCTCAGGACCGTGAGCCTGTCGAACGGCTTGTCGAATGGCAGATGAGGCCTTGATGGTGGATCAGGCAGGGGAGATACCAGGTGTGCTATTGACTGGGAGGAGGTCTAGGTGAAGGAGGGGAATGCGCCTTTTGTCGCTTTAGGGAGCAGGCTACAGGGCGTTCCAGAGGTTCTTACCCTTGGGGTGAAACCGAATTTCCATGATTATGCCCCGCATGAAAGGGAATTGATTTTAAATGCCCCAATTATCCTCTACCCCACCCTTAATTACGCCCAGTTCTTCACCACATTGGGCAAGAAGATCTTTCCCAGTCTGGAGACATACCTTTATGCAGATGAGAAGATCAAGCAGACCACGCTTTTCTACATGTGGGACATACCTCATCCCCGGACGAGGATTTACTATCATCTGCATCACGGTGACATCATGAAGGATTTCAGTTTCCCCTTTGTGGCAAAACTTCCCAGGGCCTCTGCTCAAGGAAGAGGTGTCTTTAAGATAAACAACCAAGATGATCTTGAAGGCTACCTTCGACGCACCCATGTGGCGTACATACAAGAATTTTTACCCCATCAGAGGGACCTGAGAGTGATTCTTATTAACTATGAACCCATTCTGGCCTACTGGCGAGTCTGCCCTCCTGGAAGTTTCAAGACGAATATCTTTCAGGGCGGGTCATTTGATTTTGAGGGCATCCCTTCGGAAGGGATAAAGATGGCCCAGGAATTCGCTCAAAAATGCAAATTCAATGATGTGGGACTCGATTTCATACAGAAAAACGGAAAATGGTATCTGGTGGAGGCCAATATGAAATATGGCCGCAAGGGTTTGCAGATGAGGGGCATGGACCTTAGAGAAATTTTGAGGGAAAAACTCCTCTCCGGAGAGCTGACATAGTAGCTCACCGCAAAGACGCTGAGGACGCAGAGAAGATAAACATTTCCCTTTCTGCTGAGAAGGCGGAAAGGGAAATATTGCGATTTCCTCATATCCTTGCGCTACGTTAAAACAACGGATATCAATGGTTGGACTTTTTTCAAAATGTCAGTGCTGAAGCTACAAATACTACTGCATCCCAACTGAGCAATCATTCGCCCCCTGCCCGCCATCGCTCTCGCTCAGGCGAGGCAGGCGGCTCTCAGCGGAAAGCAAAAAATAACTGGCCTCTGCGCTCTTTGGGCCTCTGCGGTGGATTTCCGATGAAGAGGAAGAAGCTAAAAATATTCAGCTATTCCCTGGGATCTCTGTTCTTATTCCTGATCCTTTTTCTATTTATTATTTATATTCAGGTATCCAGGGACGCCTCCACTCGCATAGAGAGAGGGGTTATTGACAACATCATCTTTTCTGAAAGCCCTGTCTATTATGATGATGGAGAAACACCGATCGGTGTGTTTTTCGAAAAGACCCATCGCAAATATATCCAGTACGCCAATATCCCAAAGACGTTTATAAAGGCAATTATTGCGGCCGAAGACAGAGATTACTTCAACCACTCTGGTTTCGATATCAAGGCGATGACCAGGGCCATGATTGCCAATATTAAGGCCCGCAAGGTCGTACAGGGCGGAAGTACTATCACGCAGCAGACCGCCAAAAATATTTTCAAACGGCAAAAAAGGTCATACATGTCCAAGTTAAAGGAGTTGATCCAGGCGAGACTCCTTGAGAGCGAGTATAGCAAGGAAGAAATTCTTGAAATGTATATCAACCAGTTCTTTGTGACAGGTTTTGGGAGAGGTCTCAGAATTGCGGCCCAATATTTTTTTGACAAGGGGGCGGAGGACATCGATCTTGTGGAATCCGCCTTCATAGCAGGGTCCGTAAAAGGGCCTTTCAGATATAACCCTTTCACCAAAAAAACAGAAGCAGAAAAAGAAAAGGCGAGGCAACTGGCCAAATCACGCAAGAACTATGTTCTTGGGGCCATGCGAAAAATGGACTTCATCACCCAAGAGCAATATATCGAGGCTGAAAAAGAGGAGGTCCCCTTTAAAGAAGGAAAAGTGACCTACAGATTGAATGTGATTCTCGACTATATCCGTGAACAGATTGAATCGAGTTATTTTACGGAAATACTTCAAGAACAAGGCGTGGACAACATTGCCACCTCCGGCGTCAAGATATACACCTCCATCAACAGAGAGATCCAGGAAGGGGCTTTGAGGAGCATCCGAAGACATTTGCCTCTGTTGGATGTCCAATTGTCAGGCTACAACGCCCGTCCTGCTCAAGAAGACCATGGGGCCTCCGCCAGAGATAATCTCTCAAGAGGAAAAACTGACCTTCCCTTCTTATGCCGCGTTACCCATATCAAAAAAGATAAACAAGATCCTTCTATGATCGTAGCGTGGGACAAGGGCGGTGGCATCATAGATTACGAGGGGCTCAAACCCACGGGCCAAGCATGGCTGAAATGGAAGCTGGGCAGCTGGGCTCCATTTGACAGACGGCATGTGGCCGACTTCATGAAGAATTTCCACGTGGGAGACCTGGTGGCAGTGCAGCTCATGGAAACCCAGAAGGGAAATGGTCAGACGCGACTGATGCTGTCCAAGTTTCCAGAGCTAGAGGGTGGGATCATTGTCCTGAAGGAAGGTTTGATAAAGGCGATGGTGGGGGGCTTTTTTGACCGCTATTTTAACCGCGCCGTGGATGCCAAAAGGCAGCTGGGCTCCATTTTTAAGCCTCTCGTCTACACGGCTGCTTTTCAGCTCAAGTGGAATAGTCTAGACCCCCTTATAAACAGGAGGGATCTGTTTCGTTTTGAAAATACTTTCTATCTCCCAAAACCGGATCATGAACCCGAATCCAATAAGGTATCCATCGCTTGGGCAGGGGTCAAATCAGAGAACTTGGCCACTGTCTGGCTCCTATATCATCTTACGGATCACCTCAACATGAGTGAATTCCGCCATGTGGTGGAGTTGGTCGGACTGGCCAGAAAAGGGGACGAAGCCTATGAAGATTACGTAAAAAGGATACGGGATAAATATGGAGTGGTTGTCAATAAAGGGACTTTGATGGAAGCGGCCTTCCAAGAAACCAAGAAAGAGATCGAATCTGATCTCATATTTATCGGACATGAAGATGCGCTGGAAAATGTCCGAAGGCTTCATTTCAATGTGGACACGACGAAATTGAATCTCAAGGACCCCCACGAGAGTCAGATTAACAGCCTAAGTTTTCAGAGGCTTCGAACCCTGAACTTTGATATGAAGAGGCGGTTTAAGAGGATTCAAGACCTATTGGAACTTTACAAAGAAGATAAAAAACAAGATTGGATAGAGGGGCTCAGGCAAACCTTACGTTTTTTTTATTTTACAGAAAACGAAAAAACTGGCTTGAAGGTGATTTACGCAGACCCAATGGGTGAAATGGATCTGACCGAACTGACCCCTGTCACACCTGAATGGATTTTTGCCAGGCCCGTACCTATGCCGGTTGAAGGTGTATGGATTAACGGCTTGATTCCCTCTGAAGGGGTCGATCTACTGCAAATTCAGCTCCAAGAGAGCTATAAGAGATTGGTGAGCCAGAACCGTTACGATCTGGCGGTGCTTTCTAAGGTCAGGGACTTTAGGACACTGGTAAACTTGATGTATGTGACTCACCTCTCCAAGGAAATGGGAATCTCCACAAGGCTTGACCCGGTCCTCTCTTTCCCCCTGGGCGCGAACTCCATAAGCATTATTGAGTCGGCCCTGGCCTATCATACGATAATGACAGGGCGTATTTACCCCCTCTCTGATGGTTTGAAGCCGCGCTTGGTACCTGTCATCACCAAGATCATGGACCGTGAGGGTGAAACCATCTGGGAATACAGACCTCAACCAAGAAGGATACTTACAAGCCGGGTATCGGGGCTCGTTTCCGAAATCCTTCACCAGGTTATAGAACATGGAACGGGGCAAAGGGCCAAGGATGCTATTCATCTCGCTGTTGAAATCGATAATGAAGAACTTGACATCCCCATTCCTTCTTTTGGGAAGACGGGCACAGCAGATCGTTTTACCAACTCCAGTTTCGTCGGGTTTATCCCTGGACTCCAAAAGAATCCGAATCAACTGGATAACCAGAAGGGATATGTCATTGCAAGCTATGTGGGATACGATGACAATCGTACTATGAAGAGTAAGAATGTGACCATTTACGGCGCTTCAGGCGCGCTTCCCCTTTGGATCGAAACCGCCAACGCAATTATCAATAGCAATACGTTCAAAAAAGATATCCAAGCGGCTGATCTTGCCTTTGATATCCAGTCGGTTCCCCTGAGAAAAAACGATGAGCTCACGCCCGTACCGATTTCATCCACCACAGGACTCCCTTCGCGAGAGGGCGATGAATTGAGAATGGAAACCGATGTACGAATACGCTCTCACGTGGACACAAAAGAGGGTATAATAAGCCTAAAAAGGGTATTTGAACCCATATCAGGAGCAGATTATGAGGAAGTGCCCGAGAATTAGATTGATGATTATCCCCCTGGTACTTATCGTCGTTGCCACAGGCTGTCTGCCTGAAACGAAGAAGGTGGAAATGGGTCCAAAGACTGTGGTCAAACCGCCTCCTCCTCTGTCCGCTGAAACACTTGATAAGAAAATAGCCCATCTCACAACCAAGTTGGACGAGCAAGAACTGGATCGTGAGGACAAGGCCGTTGCCTCCGATTTGTTGGCCACCTACAAATCAATCAGGTCCTATCTCCAAGACCAATCCCCAGAGTATGATGAAAGAAAGATCATTCAACTCCTTTTTGAAAATCTAGGTCGGCTCGAGCAAGAATACTTCTTAAGAGAGAGAATGGAAGGTCCTTCCTATTCCAAAGCCCTATCTTCTTTCTCCGAGAAGAGAAAAAAGATCGTGGATGAGTATCTGGCCGGGGATTATCAAGGGGTGATCAATGATTGCGTTGATTTGGAGGCCACTTTCGGTCCTGATTCTTTAACACCAGAAATAGGTCTCCTTTTCGCTGTTGCCCTGGCCAGAAAGGGTATGCTAAGCGAAGCCATCATCGTCAGCGAGAAGATCATCCATGAACTTGAAGGGAAGCCCGACCTGATCCATCTCCGGGCGAGTATCATCGAATGGCAGCTCGATCTGGGCAACAGGGAAAAGGCCCTGCAGATCTATGAGAAAATGATGGATGACCTGGATGAAAGGGAGGAGTTATTAGCGAAATCCAAGCTAATGGTCATGGAGGAGCAAAGGGGGGCACCCCCCAAGGAGGTTCCTGCAACGGCTTATGCAGGCGGTTTAAGACAGTTCACCAAACTAGGTTCCACGGACGAGCTCCTCAAGGCCGTGGATGAACTCATACAAAAGCATGAATTCGGTGAGGCAAAACTCCTGTTGGTAAAGCATAGGATAAGAACCGAGGAGGGACCTGAATTGGAAATCATTGACCAGGCCCTAAAAACCGTGGACCTGGCCGAAGAAAGATATCTGCAAGAAAAGAGTGCCAAGCTCTCCTACGAAAAAGAGACCTTGAAACTGGCTCGAAAGCTGATCGAGGAGGAAAATTTTGAGGAGGCGTTAACGAAGATTGAGACCCTCAGAGATGTACAAAACATGACTCCAGAAATGAATGAGCTGAAGCGTGTGGCTACAGAAAGGCTGATAAAACGGGAGAGAAACAAGGCGGCCAAGTATTTCTTGATGGCCCGAAAGACAGCGGATCCCGCAAAAAAAGAGGAACTTCTGCTTTCCTCTTATGACATACTCAAGGCCTTGATCGAACGGTATCCCTCATCCCCTATGATAGAAAAGCTAAATGACAATTTAAGGACTGTAAAAGAGCAGCTGACCAAGCTGGGAAAAGACCCAGAATCCTAATTTTAGGTTTCGACCTGTGTTATTAAAGCTTTTTCTTGCATTTACGATTATCCCATTCATTGAGATATATCTTCTTATTAAAATCGGCTCATATTTGGGGGCCTTCAACACGGTCGTGATCGTTATTTTGACCGCTTGCTTGGGGGCCCTTCTCGCCCGTTATCAAGGTTTTCAAACCATGCTCAGGGTCAGACAGAGCCTGGAGCGGGGAGAGATGCCTGCTGAGGATTTGCTTGACGCCCTCCTGATTCTGTTGGCAGGCATCGTGCTTCTGACCCCAGGCTTCCTTACCGATCTGGCCGGACTCATGATCTTGATTCCGGCAACACGGTTAATGTTCAAGCGTTGGCTCCGAAAGAAATTCGACGAGTGGACCAGCCAAAAGCGAATTGATGTGACGTTTCACGACTAGTGCCCAGTTTCATAGCAATGACTTTTAGGGGTTCTCTATCCTTATTTTGGGACTCTCCAGCATGATATCTCCCTCAACCCAAGAACACCTCAATACCGTTGAAGTTGTGGGCCTCGGCCAGGCCTGCATCGACTATCTGGGACGGGTCGCTTCCTACCCTGAAGAGGATGGCAAGGTGGAATTGATGGATCTTCATATGCAATGTGGCGGGCCGGCCTCCACGGCCCTTGTAACCCTATCCCGCATGGGGATACAAACATCCTTTTTGGGATCCATTTCTGATGATGCCTTTGGCACTGAAATAGTAAGAGGACTCAAAGACGAAAAAGTCGACCACACCTTTTTGAAGACAACACCTGGATATGCCTCTCAATTTGCCTTTATTGCTGTCAATAAGGAGGATGGAAGACGCACCATCTTTTGGACCCGAGGGAGCGTTCCACACCTGAAGTCAACCGACGTGGATCTGAGTCCATTCCCCGGGGCCCGGATTCTCCACACAGATGGCCTAATGGTTGAAGCTTCCGTGGAAGCAGCGAGGCAGGCAAGAGAGATGGGGCTTACGGTCGTTATGGATGCGGGCACCCTTAGGGATGGCTATCTGGACCTTGTATCCATGGTGGACATTCTAATCGCTTCGGAACGATTTGGCTCTGCGCTGGTGGGCACCGATGAACCTGTTGATAAAGCCCTTGAAGCCCTCGGTAAATTGGGACCCAAAGAGGTGGTGATCACACTTGGTCCAAAGGGGAGTATTGGATGGCGTGGTGGAAAAACGATATGGCAGGAGGCCTTCCCCATTAACGCTACAGACACCACCGGGGCAGGAGATGTCTATCATGGGGCTTATATCTACGGTCTTTTGAAGGGATGGAACATGACTGAATGCATGCGTTTTGCTTCTGCCGCTTCTGCCCTAAAATGCATGAAAATGGGGGCACGAAAAGGGATCCCTACCCTGGAAAAAACACTGAATTTCATGGAAGACCTCTAGCCCACCCAATCTCATTACAGCCACCTCACCACAATCAATCCCGAAGAGCAAAGCGCCGAGAAATCATTTGGCACACCTTTACAACCTGATTTTCGAGATTATTTTATGAGCAGATGGTACGCTGGATATTTCTCGAGACAAAAGTTGCCATTTGTTTAACAGAATCAGAACAGAGGTTATTGTTCTTTGCAAATTTCATGTGTTGTCTCCATGATGCTGTCCTATTTCCACTCTTGTACATACGTCCATGGGTAGACGCTCAGGTGACGTTAAGCCTCCGGCGATTATACATTGATGATAGAGGGTTCGATGTGGCGCTATAGATGGCTTCTTAGATGGTCGTGCATCTTTTCTGCCAGGCATCACCTAATTACTTAGGATACGCGTATAGAGATGTGCTTTGGTGATAATAACGGCATCAAGGGAAGCCGTTCAAATAGCCCCGTTGGATGGTTAACGAACAGCCTAACCTTCTAACCCTTAGCCTGTTACGTATTCAACCTCTAAACAAACTCGTTAGCTTAAGGCCCGCAGATCCTCACTCGGACTGCGGGTCTTTTAATACGCCACCGCGCCTAATAGCATCCCCTCCAAATCTCTCCTTGATGGTATCCATGGCCCTCTCCACATCTTCCCATGATTTCTCATGGGGCTCCGTTTTCCTAAAGAGATCCAGTTGTTTTGGGATCTCTGCCACCGTTACAAGATTTGATAGCCCAATCCCGATCAGTCTGAATTTTGTAGAAGCCTTGACCTGTGCCAAGAGCTTTAGCCCTTGTTCATAAATGGTATTCGTGGAATTGGTGACCTCCTCCAGGGTTACCCGCCTTGTCATCTGGGTAAAGTCAGCCCGCTTCAGCTTCAAAGTGACCGTCATCCCCTTTACGCCCTTCTCGCGGGCCCGCTTTCCCACCATCTCAGACTGTGTCATGAGCTTTTTTTTCAAAATCTCCTGGTCATTTGTATTCACCGAAAGAGTCTTCTCACTGCTAATGGACTTTGACGCCATATGGGGTACAACGGGTGTCTCATCGATGCCCCTGGATAGTCTGAACAACCTTTCTCCAAATTTACCCGTTTTTTCAAAAAGCGCACGCTCCCGCAACTGCCGAACATCACCAAGCGTGACGACCCTCATCTTGTGAAGGGTTTGAACCGCTTTCTTCCCTACCCCTGGGACCTTCCCAATGGGAAGCCTTTGAATAAATTGCGGGACTTTCTCAGGGGGAATAATGGTGAGGCCATCCGGCTTATCCAAGTCCGACGCCACCTTGGCCAAGAATTTGTTGGGGGCGATCCCTATGGAACAGGTTAGAGATGTTGTTTCTTTAATGCGGCGCTTCAACTCCAAACCGATATCCCTTGGCAGACCCAGCAACTTGTCTACGCCTGAGATATCCATATAGGCTTCATCAATGGAGACCTGCTCAACCAACGGAGAAAACCTTTTCAAAATCTCCATGACCTGCCTTGACACCTCCTGATAACGGTTCATTCTCACCGGTAGATAAACGCCATCCGGACATCGCTGCTTGGCCTTGAAAATGGGCATTGCTGAGCGGACTCCAAATTCTCTGGCTTCATAGCTTGCAGCAGAAACGACCCCCCTATTGGATGTGCCGCCCACAATGACAGGCCTGCCCTTGAGCGCTGGATTGTCCATCTGTTCCACTGACGCATAAAAGGCATCCATGTCAATGTGGAGAATGACCCGGGTTATGACAGTTCGATCCACGGCATTCCTTCTCCTCCACCTTTGCCTATCTCACCTTAGGGGCAAGCCGGCTACGGAGGCTGAAACAGACCTTCCTCTTTTGAGCACTCATCTTTTTCTGATCCGTGCAAGGATGTGATGTTTTCTGGCAAGATAGGCGTAAAGGCCCACATAAAGGATCACAAAGAATATCTCACCGACACGGATATAAAGCTCGGGCAAGTCAGGATAGACGAGCCGCTCCAGATAAGTGGCCGTAAAGGGTCCGCCATAGGCGGATTTCACATCATACAACCGCCGCAGATAATTTTCCAGATAGGTCAATGGGCAGTACCAGCGGAAAAGATTAAGGACGAGAGAAAAGAGAAGCCCTCCCAGATGAAAGATGGCCACCTTCGGCCATCTCAATGCAAAGAAGACCCCAAAGATGAGAAACAAAATCCAGACAAAATGCAAGACAATGGTGAGGTGGGCGAGGATACTGTAAATCATCCAAGGCCACTCCGGCTAAGCCATTCTTTAACAAGCCTCAAGCATTCCGCTATTTCAGAGGGAATGAGTTCCAGAGTGATGGTACGGTCGTAATCCATTTCCTTGAGTTTCCCAAAGACCTTCTCAAAATCCACAATGCCCTCTCCTGGAAGCAGGTGAAGATCATCTCGGGACGAGTTTCCCCCCTTGTTATCGTGGAGATGAACATGTTTTATCCTCTCAGGAAATCGGTCTATGAATTCATAGCTGGTATTTGTCTCTGCAAGGAGTTGAGCATGCCCCACGTCAAGCGTAAGGTTAAGAAGGGGTAGATCGGTGAATGGGTTGACCATATGGGATGCGGTCTCGCTCAGGTTTTCCAGACAGACAGTGATCTCAAAATCTGCTGCCTTTTTGATGATATGTCTGAGCAGACCAATTTTAAAGGTGATCACCTCCTCTTTCACAAATCGAGCATCGAACCAGAGATGAAGGGTGAGGAGAGACATATCCAGCTCTGTCATCAAAGGCAGGATCTCAAAAATCTTTGGGAGATAAACCTCCTCCAGGTTCCGCATGTCATTGGGATCCCCTTCTCTGGGTCCGTGACAAAGGTAATAGATGCCCAGTCTGTCCTTTAAGTCCTTATACTGCTTGAGGTGATTGGAAAATTTCTGGGGATTGGTGATGGGAATTTCAGCAAATTGAAGACCGAGATTGTGGATACTTTTTACATCCTCAGCACTCCTGGCCGTACCTCCTAAATGGATACTGGAATTAGTCATTGGTCATTTGTCATTGAGCACTACTAAGTGATCTAAAGTGTCTAAAGTGAGCTAAAGTGGAGGACAGAACAAATCTTGCATTTGAGTTATCACTTCATCAACTCTAGGCACCTCTAATATTTGTACCATTGCAACCCTTTGAAACAGCCGTGGAAAAATTGCTCATGGGCTGAACGGGGTTCTCTGGAGGCGCCAAAAACCATGCCTTTTCCACAGAGTTTCCTCCGGGGACTCCCTTGCCCTGACGCCTGCGCACACAGGCCGTCGAAATAGAGACCGAGCGAAGTTTAATACTGACCGAACAGGGCGATCAGAGCTATCTCTCTTTGTGCGCCATACTTAAGGGCAGTGAGCAAATTTTTTGGCCCATCCAGAGAATGCCGGTTAGCCCATGGGCTTTTCAAACGGCTAAGGGGCTACTAATATTTAAACATCCCATTTTCGTAGATAACTGTTTTCTTTCCAGATCTCAGGTACGCGGTCACTCTCTTCTCCTCTGTGTTCACCAGGTCCCAGTGAAGAGCAGAGTCGTTAAATCCCAGCTTTTTCTTCTTCTCTCTTGTCAGTCTGGAGGCATCTCCCGCATAGGTGTTTGAGTAGG
>JASFEQ010000061.1:0-15536 GCA_050124735.1 Desulfobacteraceae bacterium
CGGGAAAAGATATTCCTGCCAAAAAAATGAAGGACGGCCTTCTGGCCGTCCTTCAGGAATGGAATGCTTCAACGAGAGCTTTGAGCAAGAACAGAATATCGCTTCAACAAGAGATTTCCAGGTTCAGCATTCCAAACTCCACATTCTAAATTCCTCATTCCGCATTCCGAGTTGAAAATCTACCATCCCCAAGTGAGGTACTTGTGTATAGAATCGGAGGCCAGTCGTCCTGCGCCCATGGCCAGAATCACCGTGGCCTGCCCCGTTACAATATCTCCACCGGCCCAGACGCCCTTCTTGGTGGTTTTGCCCGTTTCTAGATCGGCCATAATGTAGCCCCATTTGTTCAATTCTAGGCCTTCAGTGGTCTGGGTCAGCAAGGGGTTTGCCCCTGCGCCCACAGCGATCACAGCCAGATCGCATTCCAATTGAAACTCAGAGCCTTCAACGGGTACCGGTCGGCGTCGGCCTGATTCATCGGGCTCCCCCAATTCCATTTGGAGACACTCTACCCCGGTGACACGACCCTCGCCATCTCCCAGGAATTTTGTCGGTGCAGTAAGGAGGAAAAATTCTATCCCTTCTTCTTCGGCGTGATGAATTTCATCCACTCGGGCAGGCATCTCTTGCCTGGAACGGCGATAGACGATCCGGACCCGATCCGCACCGAGACGCATGGCCGTCCGTGCAGAATCCATGGCCACATTGCCAGCGCCAAAAACGACCACATCCTTTCCAAGTGCAATGGGGGTGTCGTAATCTGGAAAGAGGTAGGCCTTCATGAGGTTGGCTCTGGTGAGATATTCATTGGCGGAGTAAATGCCGATGAGGTTTTCTCCTGGAATGTTCAAAAAACGGGGCAGACCCGCGCCTACGCCAATGTAAACGGCGTCATAACCCTGTTCGAAGAGTTCTTCAAGGGTTTCGGTTCTGCCTACCACCACGTTGCACTCCAATTTCACACCCAGGCGTTCCAGATAGTTCACCTCAGAATAGACGATCTCCTTCGGGAGCCTGAACTCGGGAATTCCATAAACCAGGACACCGCCCGGTTTGTGAAAGGCCTCGAACACCGTCACGTCATGGCCCTTGAGGATAAGATCTCCTGCAACCGTCAAACCAGAGGGACCGGAACCCACCACGGCCACCCTTTTCCCGGTAGGCGCAGCCTTGGGAGGCAGTTCTCCTTTTCCAAATTCCCGTTCAAGATCTGCCGCAAAGCGCTCCAAGTTCCCGATGGCTACCGGATCTCCCTTCTTGGCGAGGATGCACGACCCCTCGCACTGGATCTCCTGAGGGCATACCCTGCCACAAACAGCGGGGAGGGCATTTCTTTCCCATATCTTCCGGATGGCCTTGGTAAATTCCTTCTCCTTGATAAGCTTGATAAAAGCGGGGATGTCAATAGCCACTGGGCACCCCGCCATACAGGAGGGTTTCTTGCATTGTAGACACCGTTCCGCCTCTTTGACGGCCAGTTCCGAAGGTAACCCAAGCGGGACTTCATCAAAATTTCTCTTTCGGACCTCAGGTTTCTGCTCAGGCATGGGCTGCCTGGGTATTTTCTCCTTCTTCTTAGCCTTTTCTTCCGCCATGAGAAATCCTCCGCAAATCAGTCTCCGGTCAAGATGCTCAGTATGATGTGGGCCATGTGGTAAGACCCCTATTGAGCGAGCTTGCACTCATGCAAATACTTTTCGTAAGCGCGTTGCTCTTCCTGTTTATAGGCATCGAGTCGCTGCCCCAGCTCGTCAAAATCCACCAAGTGCCCGTCAAATTCGGGGCCATCCACGCATGCAAACTGGGTCTTTCCCCCCACACTCACTCGGCAGCACCCGCACATGCCCGTACCATCCACCATAATGGAGTTGAGGCTCACCAAGGTCTTCACATCGTATTCTGCGGTCATTTTAGTGACGAATTTCATCATGGGGACCGGGCCGATGCCCACGGCCAGCTTCACATCTTCCTTTTCCAGCACCTCTTTGAGCACATCTGTGACAAATCCATGGTGCCCGTAGGAGCCATCGTCCGTGCAGACGTGGAGTTCATGAGAGGCGGCCTTCATTTTGTCCTCCAGGATGAGCAGGTCCTTGGTTCTGGCGCCAATGATGGCAATCACATGGTTGCCCATCTCCTTCAGGCCACGGGTAATGGGATGTATGACGGCCACGCCCGTACCACCGCCTACGCAGACGACCGTACCCACTTTTTCCAGGTGTGTGGGCTTTCCCAGGGGGCCTATAACGTCCTGAAACCGGTCTCCCACTTGGAGGGATTTGAAAAGGGCCGTGGATTTGCCCACGACTTGATAAATAACAGTGAGTGTTCCTTTCTTGGTATTTGTATCGGCCATGGTAAGAGGGATGCGCTCCCCCGTCTCATTGGCCTTTAGGATGACAAACTGGCCTGGTTTCGCTTTTTTTGCGATTTTAGGTGCACTAATTTCATTGAGGACCACTGTCCCGTCGGCCATTTCCTGTCGTTTCAGGATTTCAAACATTGTGAACCTCCGCAATGCATTCTTGGGAAAAATTAAATTACCAGAGCCCCTGAATGGTGTCAAAAGAAAAATTTCACAAATTCATAATCGGGCGGCACACTTCCTTCCGGCCTTAATGTACTGATTTTACATGAGTTGCTTCTGTTTGGGTTTCTTGAGGGGGAATATGAGGAGAATCGCAAAGAGAGCCATACCTGTACAGATCATAAAGGGGTAATCATAGATTCCCGTTCTATCCCTCAAAATACCCGTGACCCAATGAACCAAGACGGCACCTACGCCGTAAAAAGGGGTCCAGGCGCCGATGACCGTTCCCATCACTTCCCGCGGAAAATAGTCTCCTGCACAGGCCCCATAGACGGGAAATATGGCTCCGTAAAAAAAGGCAAAAAGCCCAACTAGGCTAAAAAGCGCCACCCAAGAATTCCCCGCGAACAGGATTCCCGCCAGACAGGCCGCGATTGCGGCATTCAAAATGATGATGGTCCTTTTTCGACCCAGGTAATCTGAGAGGGGCAAGAGGGTCAGAACACCCATAATCTGGGCGAGACCATGGACCGTAGCCAGAAGGCTCGCCTTTTCCAGGGGTAAGCCGAGTTGGTATTTGGCATAGTCTACCATGAATGTGGTGATTCCATAGATGCTGTAAGCGATGCAAAAGTAGGAGAGCCCGATAAGCCAGAACCTCAGGTCCCTTAACGCAACGGAAATGGAAACGGTCTTTTTAGTGGGTTCCACACCCCTGTTACTGCTAGATGAGGATTTACGCTCCCCACCCCATGGGAACCACCCTGAACTCTCCGGGTCGCTCTTTAGCAAAAGCCCATTGAATAAGACCATGGCCAACGCCCCGGCACCCAAGAAAAACCATGCGTACCGCCAGCTATATTGAGCAACGATCAAAGGGAAGGCTACCCCTATGGTAGCGAAACCCAGCCCATAGCCCGTAGAAAGTATACCAAGGGCTAGGCCTCTACGGTGAGGTGAAAACCAACGCTGGACCACAGTAATAATCGGCGTCCACATGCCCGTGGCGCCCAGGCCCGCAATGCCATAGAACAGGCAGGCCATCCAAAGGGTGTTGACGGTCCCCATGAGGAGAACGCCGAGGCCCAGGAACAGGCTACAAATGGTGATCACAGGGCGAGCGCCAAGTCGATCGGTCAGGTAACCAGCAAGAGGCGTGACAGTCATATAGGTGAAGAGATAGGCGTTATATATGGATCCACCGGCTGTTCGGGTAAAGTCCAGGGTGCGGATCATTTCCGGAAGTACCACGGCATAGCCGAGACGGATGGAGTAGTTGATAAACAGGTTGACAAAGCAGGTGGCCAGAATAATCCAGGCCCAGTGGATGCCTGCCTTTTCTTTTTGCAATGTGATCTCCTCAGATTCTTTCCTTGTAAGTCCCCTGAATGGCGTGTACCAGAGAGGTCAGTGTGAGGTTCACCGGAGTGGGAACACCCAAAGCCTCTCCTTCGCGCACTATAGCCCCATTTATGGCGTCCACCTCGGTCTCTTTTTCTTTGAGCACATCCTGAAGCATGGAAGCCATGTTGCCGGCCGTGGCCTCGCAAACCTGCATGACGCGGCCCAGAGGATCGGGATAAGGAAGCTGAATGTTTTTGGCTGCAGCTACAGCGACCGCCTCTTTGACGGCCTCCTTCAGCACGAGTCGAGTGCCTGGTACTTCAGGAAGGCGACCGTTTTTCAATCTGGTGATGGCGGTCAGTGCATTGATGCCCACATTGATGATCAGTTTGCCCCAGATGAGATCGCTCACATTGTCGACAGACTTGGTTTTGAAGCCGGCCTGGCCAAAGGCGGAAACAAGATTTTCAGCCGGACCACTGGGATCTCCGCCCGGGCCGATAATCGTTTCCCCTCGGCCTGCATGCCTTATTTTCCCCGGCCCAAGGAGCGTGGCCCCTTCGGATGTCACCCCGCCCAATATCCTCTCTTTTCCGAAAACGTGCTCTAATATTTCCAGATTGCCAACGCCATTTTGGAGGGTCACCACCACGGCATCTGCAGGAAGCCAGGCTTTGATGGTCTCGCTGGCTTGCCGTGTCTTATATGACTTTACGCATATGAGGACCAAGTCAGGGGAGGAAGCAACGTCTCCAGCCACGGTGGGCACCTTCACAACATATTCACCTGTCACCCCCTCCACCAGGACGCCTTGCTCGTTGATCTGCTTTGCCCTTTCCGCGATATAGTCAAGTAGAGTGACATCGAATCCCGCTTTAGACAATCGCGCGGCGAAAAGGCAGCCCATCGCCCCTGGACCCACAATCAAAAATTTCATGGCGTCCCTCCAGCTTCACAACAATAGTGAACGACAACAAAAAGGTGTCATTGCGATGACTCCCACACCCTCAACTTTAAATTTTTTCTGCTTCTTCTGCTTTCATAGAAAAGGAGTGCTCAGGGCCTGGGAAGGTGCCTTCCTCCACCTCGCGCTTATACTGTATGAGGGCTTCTTTGACCTGAGGCGCCAGATTAACGTACTGTTTGACAAATTTGGGCGTGAACCTCTCAAAAAGGCCGACCAGATCATGGTAAACCAGGACCTGACCGTCGCAGTTTTTGCCTGCACCTATGCCAATGGTGGGGATCTTCAATTCATTGGTAATTTTTTCAGCGACAAGATCTGGAATGCATTCCATAACCATCATGAAAGCTCCCGCCTCTTCCAGATCCTTGGCCGATTTCACGAGCTGACGGGCGCTTTCCGCGTCTTTGGCCTGCACTTTGAAGCCGCTCAGCATGGTGGCAGTCTGGGGCGTCAGCCCTATGTGACCGCAGACCGGCACACCGGCTGTGACAATGGCCTTAACCACAGGGGCCATTTCGCTTCCCCCTTCCAGTTTTACACTGTCGCATCCTGCCTCTTTCATAAATCGACCGGCGTTTTCCACAGCCTGTTCCACATTTATCTGGTATGACATAAAAGGCATGTCACCGATAATGAAACCGCTTTCTACCCCCCTGCGGACAGCCTTGCAGTGGTGAATCATCTCATCCATGGTGACTGGAACAGTCGAATCATATCCCAGCATGACCATGCCCAGGGAATCTCCTACAAGAATGGTGTCAATTTCTGCCTGGTCCACCAGGTGGGCCGTGGGATAATCATAGGCTGTCATCATGGTAATCTTTTGCCCCTTCTCCTTCTTGTGCAGCAGTTCAGCGATAGTCACTTTTTTTCTTTCCATTTTAACCTCCACAAAAAAAGATCCTTCAGTGGGACCAAAGGATCTTTCTTCAATCTTAGTAAGTACTCCGGTGTGAGATCTATGTCCTAACGTTTCCCGTCCCGGTCAGCCACGATTGGAGATCCAGGCGGCACCACATGAAAGGTTGCGATGAGCCTTTGTTCAAAAAAGGCCTCCAGGATTCGTGTCCAAAAAGCGGGATCACGCTCCATCCAGGCCAGCACAACCCTATATAAGATCCGAAAAGCCCTGTCAACCAAAAGCCTTTCTTGCTCTTCGGGTAAGGGTACAGAAGCCACTCTACTGGCATGGGGGGTGGAGAATGAGTGAGAGGCCTTGTAAAGGACTGGGCAACAGCTGCCCAGATTCAGGCTGCAGAGATTGCAGTCTATTCTAAAGTGATTTCATCGATCCAGACGGTATTGGAGCCGGGGTAACCATCGTGGCTTGGGAAGCTTGAAAACACGAAATAGATAAACAGAACATTGTGGATATTGGGATTGTCAGGATAGTGTGTGGCATGGAGCCTTGTCCTGTTGGAAACGACAAGATCATCGAATGGGATTTCTACTTTTTTCCACGCCGTATCTGGAACAATCTCAGTGCGGTTATGATACTCGGCAAATTTACCATAGTTAGCCTTTATGCGCTTGCCAAAGCAGCCAATATTCACGAAAAGTTTATTTGGTTTCGAAAAGAATGTTTTCTTCTTTTCACCTTTCAAGTAGAAGCTTATTTTATTGAATCTTGATAAATCATAAGCCTTTGATCTATCTTTCTTAACTTGTTTTATTCGTACTCTACCACCTAGCCCAGTTACAGTTGCCGATTGTTCATTTAGCTTGTACTCTATCTTCATTGAGGAGGTCGTTCCATTGGCTCCTTGAGCTGTATCAACAGATACGGCAAGAGTAGAGTGTCCTCTCGTCCTGTAGCTCCACTTGTCATTAAAATATATGGACCACAGGTCTCCGTCTTCAAAGTCATCAACAACAAAAGGGCCTTGACCATTTCTTAGCTTGTCATAGACACTTCTAGTTGTTTTGGGGGCGTAGGCCAACCGCTTTTCCTGGGCCTCCTTGGCCTGCAATTCCCTGACCGTTCGGGAAGTCTTCTCCATTTCGGCCCTGAGTCTATTCAATTCTTCTTCCAGGGCCATCTTCTCTGCAGCCTCCTCGCTGTCGGTCTCTTCTGCCACTTCTTTCCCATGCCCTTCTGAAGGCAAGAAAACAAAATCACCTCTGTCAAGTTTCGGATTATTGATCTTGCCGTACTGTGGATGCTGCCCGCCTCGTGAATAGTTCACCACCTTCTCCTGGAGGTGCATTCCCAGCTCAGAGCCAGTGATGTAGCCATCACCATTAAGGTCTGCGTCCCCAGCAATACCGTTCAAGAAGACCACCTTGAAAACCGACTGGTCCGGCACCTGCTCCCCAGCCCCTCCTGCGGTAATAAATTGCCTTACGGGCATGGCTGACTTCTCAGAAATGTCTAAGGGAGCAGCCCGCACCAGGTTGAATATGGAACCGGAAAAGCAGGAGTCAAATACCATGAGCAGGTGCTTGGACTTGACCTTTAGGGCAAGGATTTCCATCTCCTTCATAGAGACGGCTTTGTCGTCGAAGCCCATGGGATCCTTCATTTTCAGAGGGCAATCGCTCGGTATGATGTAGCCAAGCTCCGTGCCGTCTGCCAGCTCGAGGGTCTCCCCATGACCGGCAAAATAGATTAAAAGGGCCCGGTTCTTCTGATTGCCCATCCCGTAAACCACCTCGGTCAAGGCGCTTTTCATTTCCCTGGAGGAGGGATTCAGTACCAGTTTCACCTCAAAACCGAGTTGTCCCAGGTGGGTGGCCACCTCTCTGGCGTCCTTAACGGCATTAGGCAGGTCGGGCCACTTCTCGTAATTGCTAACGCCAACAACCAGGGCGCGGTAGTCCTTGTAAAGGTACAGGCTCTGCCCCTGTTTAGAGGTTATGTTGATGCCCCGGGTCGTTGCGAGTGCAGATGTGGGGAATAATATGAGCAGAACAAGGAAGGCAAGTGCCAGGAAACTTAATCGTCTTCTCATGGGAAACCCCCAAAATTAGTGTTTCCTGATGTTGGCGTAGAAAACGCGAAAGCTACACTTTTGGTAAGCTGGGAAAGTTTAAGAGAAAAAGCCAAGTGTGTCAAGAAAGGGTGTAAAGTGACATACATGTCGCCTGTTAGGTGGTTGTTAGGAATTTAGAGATCTCTGTAAATCTTAGCCGGAAAAAGGTGACGTGAAGGTCATGTTAGCTCTGATCTTGGTGGGGCAACACAAAGAAAAGCCATCAGAATCGCTTGTTGAATTCTGACACACGTGAGGGTTGCAATCCCCATACAGTAAATTTATTATCAATATATTCAGTAATTTAGGTTTGACCTGACCAACAGGATCATGATAAACTATTCAGGTTTAATTCAATTTTGGCAGAGGGAAGTGTAAACATGGCAACGTTTTGTGACTATCATCCAACCCAAAAGGCACATTGGGTGTGCCCCAGTTGTGAGGTCAATTTTTGTCCGGATTGTGTGGACAACCGCGTCGTGGATCAGCATGGAAAAAAGAAAGTCTATCATTTTTGCCCTGAATGCAATGTGGAGGCGGAGAGAGCCGCATTCGAAGATATTGTGGAGCCATTCTGGTACAAAATCCCCAAGTTCTTCATATATCCCTTTCATCCCCGTCCACTCATATTGATGGTTGTTCTGAGCTTTCTCTCCGTCCTTTTGATTTTTCCTTCCCTCCTGAGCCTACTCATACAGCTATTTATAGCGGGCCTTTTCTTGAAATATGCATTCGCCGCCCTTAAGAATACGGCCAATGGCAATTTCCAGCCACCCAAAATAGATTCAAAGACGCTATTGGAAGATTTCTTGATTGTTTTCAAGCAACTCGGGATGTTTATCATCATAGGGTACGCCTTTTATAAGGTGACCCAAATGGCGGGTATCATTATCGGGCTTCTGTTCCTGGGTTTTGCGGTCCTCTCCATTCCTGCCATGATTATTGTCCTGGTGGGTACCAATAGCCTTCTGCAAGCCATTAATCCTGCCATGTTTGTGGTAATGGCGTGGAGGATCGGGTGGAGCTATTTGTTGATGTACCTCTTTCTCATGCTCTTGGGCGTTGCACCGGCTGTCCTTGGCCAGTATATAGTAGGTTATCTCCCAGCTAAGCTACACTTCTTTTTGCTCAAACTGACCCAAAACTACTATGCACTTATCTCTTACCATTTGATGGGTTATGTCATTTTCCAATACCATGAAGAGATAGGATACGAAGTTGACTTTGAGGAAGAAGAACTGCCTCCAGAAGAGATCCCTTCAGGAGAAGAAAACTCGGGCCAGCTTCTCAATCGGGTGGACATGCTGATCAAGGAAGGCAAACTGGATGACGCCATTTCTCTTATAAAGAGCGAGACACTAGGGGCCATCACGGCGTTGGGTTTGGCTGAACGATATTATAATCTGCTTAAGCTCAAGGAACAGACGCCGGATATGCTTAAACATGGAAAGGAATATCTGGATCTGTTGGCGAAGGCAAATCAGAAGGCAAAGCTGGTGGAAGTCTATTTGGAATGTATATCCAAAGACCCAAACTTCACAGCAAAGCCCACAACGTTATTGAAGGCGGCCAGTTATTTGAATGAAGCGGGAAAACACAAGGAATCTCTCGAGGCGTACAGCCACTTTATAAAAGCAAATCCTGAAGACCCTCTGGTCCCGAAGGCATATTTTCTGGCCTCGAACATCTTCAATGAGAAGCTGAAAAATCCTGGAAAGGCGACAAAGATCCTCAAGAATCTGATCAAAAAGTATCCCAACCACGACATAATCCCTCATGTCCAAAGATATCTGAGCGAGATCAAAGTCGCCTCTTGAGGCTGTCGAAAAACGCTCATCTGCCATTCGACAAGCCGTTCGACAGGCTCACGGCCCTGAGCAAAGTCGAAGGGCTTCGTTACCCTCATCCCTCGTCACTGCGGTGTACTTCAATGTACGCCTGATTCCTCGGGACTTCGTCCCGGAGCAAAGCCTGCGGGATGGACATTTTCCATCAGCCTCTCAGAGGCTGGTTTTTCGACAGTCTCCTTAGCTGGAGCTCGTCAACAATTGTCGCGCGATCTTGGACTCAGCGGTTCCAGGAAACCTTTTACAGACGATCTGCAGGCACTGCTTTCCCCTCTTCTTCATTCCATTTTTTAGATAAGCCTGCCCCAGTCTCAATATTCCGTTGGGAAGATCTTGGTATCCTGGGCGTTTCTTCAAAAACATGTCCATGATTCTGGCAGATTCGTCAAAATAGCCATGTGCTGAAAAAGTAGTTGCAATTCGGAAAGTAAGGTCGGGGCTGAGCTTGAGTTTTTTTGAAAGGTGACGGTATTCCCTGTAAGTAACATAGAGGGTCTGGTGTGCTTTGCCGTCATTAACCAGAAGATCGAATAATCTTGAGGCGGTCTTGTGGAAACGCGCGTTTCTTGGATTTAGCTTGTCCACATTGAAAAGGTGGGTCAGGGCACTCTTGTTGTGGGGGTCTATCTCAAGAATCTCTTCCAACAAAGGACGGGCACTATCCATGTCCAGTTTCCCGATCCGCTGCATCGCAGCTTCAAGAAGGTGAGGGATCTTTTCTCTGGGATCCTCGCCAAATACCTCCTCACTGGCTTGCCCTAAGAATTTCAAATTTAGAAGGCCTAAGATGGCGCCACTTGCCAATCCGCCGATGTGCGCCACATAGGCCACATGGCTAAAGCCGCCAAAAAGCAATTGAAAGATCTCCTTGCCTATCCAAACGGGCAATAGCGCGATACCTGCAACCTTGGCATAGTTGAAGTAAAAGCCGAGGGTGTAGAAGACTTTTATCTTCTTCTTTCCATACAACACCGTAAAGGCACCCATTAGACCAGAGATTGCCCCTGAAGCCCCCACCAGGGGTGTCGCGCTAGACATATAGACGAGCCCAAAAAACCAGACGGATGCCACGCCAGTAAGAAGATATAAGGTCAGATAGAACGCCCTACCGCACCCCAATTCAAGCACACACCCAACAAGCCACAGGAAGACCATGTTTCCTAAAAGGTGTAAAAAGCTAGCGTGGAGAAACATGTGGGTAAAGGTGTTAACCAGGCTTCTATCAGCCGGTTTAAAGCCGTACTTCTGACCCACAGTCTGGGCCTTCATCGCTTCAAAATGGATTCTGAGAGACTTCCAAGGGCCATAATCTGGATCGTCTGTTGTGATGATTTCGTCATTAAGCAACTTTTTCATGAAGACTTTGTCCCTCTGCATTGCCGGATAAAGACGCATAAAGGCATCGTCACTGAGTTCTTTTCGCCCTAGAGAGCGCGGGATGCTTCCTTCTCCTCGCGTGTCAATTATATAGTCTCTATATCTTGTCACTTCCATCTTTGCGAGGCCTGACTCCAGGTAGAATTCAAAGGCTTTGCGATACTTTTCATCATCGCCCCACTGAAAGATGAAGAATACAAAGCAGTTGATGAGAATAAGGAGTATTGTGACAATGGGTGGGTTTTGCTTGCTGATTTTTCCGGTCAAAGGGATGATGAGCATGGCAGTCCTGCTTGACGCGATCTATCCTAAGAGGCTCCTGGCCCTATCCAGAAAAATAAGACCAATGTGATATTGTACCGGAATAGGGAGCGCAATGACAGGAAAAAGAAGGGCTAGCCCAACGGAGGGATCAGGCATTCTTAGGGGGATTGACAAGGGCTACAGGAGTTGGTGAGGAGCACGCCCTCAAGAGAAAGAAAATTTTCATTTCTTGATCTCAAGACCGCCATGATGCAGACGAAATGCGTCCAGAGACCATGGTTTACGTTCTGGAAAGTCTCCTTAGAACATGGCTTTCAGTGTGACCAACTCCAGTTGATCGGCTGCATCCTCTGCCCGGTCTGAAACTTCCACGATGGCATCTAAGCAAAGTTTCAAGTGCATTTTCTGGCTGTGGTCCATTGAAGATACGAAGATGGCCTTTGTCAAATCCCACTCGATCTTATCCACCTCTGATTCTTTGGTGCCCACGTCTTTGGCGAATTGACGGACTGTTTCTACCGGGCATTCTCCCTCTAGGAAACAGAAGGCAGCCGCCTTTAGTGGTTCAATGATACCCAGTGATTCCTGAACCGCAGCAAAGAACTGCTTATTCAAACTCTGAGGGATTATTGGCCGTTGATTCAGAAAGAAATTGGAGCACGCTTCTCCTGCATTGGCCACCTTGTCAATGCTTTCAACCAACTTGTAGATATCTTCTCGCAGTAATGGCAAATAGGCCCCGGAATATAGTTTATCCCTTATCTCGTAGCGGATCAAATCTGCTTTTGTTTCGAGACTGCGCGTCTCACGGGCCAAAGCCTTTGCCTCCTTTACGTCTCCTTTGAGATAGAGCTCAATACCTTTAAGAGCTTCTAAGACGCACTCTTCCACTTCATCCAGGTAACTCAGGATGAGCGTGATGACCTCTCTTTCCTTCTTAAAAATCACCATTTTTGACTCCTCAAGAAAAATTCTCTTAACATGTGAATAAAATTCCGCTCTTACTAACGAAACAAAAACTTTACCCCTAGGGTCTTCCTCTCTTGCCTTTCGTTGATAATGATCAAATCGAATCGCATCGCTCGTCTCCTTTTTATTACATCTCTCTACCCCAACGCCATCATTAGAAACCTATACAACAAAAAAGAGGAGAATGCGGCCAAACACGGGGTTAATACCCACCCCGCAACAATGATCAGTATGGTTTTCCCCCTGACCGCCCTCACACCTCTTACGAGGCCAACACCAACGACAGCCCCCACAATGGCAGAAGATGTGGAGACCGGAATTCCGAGGATTGAGAAGAGGTGCATCCCCAAGGCGGCGGAGACTTGCGCGGCAAAGGCGCTTGGTACATCCAGAGGAACGATAGCTTTGCCAACGGTGTCCGCAACCTTTTCCCCATATGTGATCGCCCCCACTGCAATGGACGCTCCGCCGATAAAGAGGAGCAGGGTGGGGTGCACCATGCCCAAATTGGCAATTGGGCCCACCGCGTTCCCAGCATTGTTTGCACCCATTGAAAAAGCGACATAGCATCCTGATAGTAGGGCCATCCATCCGAGGGCGTGTTGAAAGAGAATATTACCTCTTCGGATTTTGCGGAGGATCACAGCAAGGAGTCGAGATAGGGCAACGGCGAGCGCCATCACCAAGAAGGGGCATATAAACCAGCTTTCAATAATTACAATGAACCTGGAAAAATCCACCTTTGCCCCGACAGAAAGACCGATGCCAAAAACACCTCCAACGATGGCCTGGGAGGTTGAAGTGGGAATTTTAAAAAATGTGGCAAGAGTTACAAAAAAACCGGAACAGATCAGGGCCACGAATATGGCCACAAAATTCAGTTCCTCTTTAACAATCCCTTTACCGATGGTCTGCATAACATTCTGCCCCTGAAGCAGAGCACCCAGAAGGGCGAAGAATGCAATGAATAAGGCCGCCTTCTTCAATGATATGAGTCCGCATCCCACACTGGTGCCGATGCAATTTGCCGTGTCGTTTGCGCCGATATTCCAGCCCACATAGGTGCCAGCTCCCAGCAGCAAAATGATGAGTGGCAGTTCGATTCTTATCTCCTCCCGTATAAGCAAATTGGAACCCACAAATCAGGGATTCCACGATGGATCTCCATGGAACTATAATTTAAAGTGCGTATTTTGAAAAGGACTCATCTCTTCCCCCGTGGGGCCCCTTCGGTCTGTAATTAAGGGAGATTCAATTTTGAGACAATTGAAAAACGCCCCCTTTTGCCCATGCTCTGCGTCAGACTCAGATTTTTAATCCTGGAAATACTTGTTGTGTATTCCTGCGGTTAAAATCTTCGCCTTCCCCTCCGGGGCGTAGGCCCTACCCTCCGGCCTGTAAGCCCTACGGGCTGGAAGCGGGGCCGGAGGCTTGACCTTGAACAAAATTGGACATTTTTCAAAGGTCTTATCTCTTTTAGAAGAGGACTCCCGAAAAATTCTGAGTGTTGCTGCCCCGGGTCCAATGGGCGGACGAAAAGAATCCCTAGTGCCACATTTAAACGGTTGAGATTAAAGGTTTACCCTTCCTTCGAAACCTGACCAAAAGAGGCAAAACCAATTCTCATCAGAAATGGCGTGTTTAGAAATCTTTCCAACCATTCAATGGAGGATAATATGCGGCTAACTGGCTACAAATAGAGGATTTTTACCTTGAGCTCATCGGCCAGTGTGGGAGAGAATAATGCTTACGTTCTGGTCAGATTCATGATGGTCATCTGGTGAGTTCACGGGTGAGAACGTAATCAGCCAAAGGAAAACAAGCCATGACTAAGCTCCATGTAATCAATGAACTGAGTAAAGGGGAGTCTCATGACCTTGAACGTGATATCACTTATGTGGGACGCTCTGCCGACAATGACATTTCAGTAAGGGATAAATTTGTCTCTCGCAAGCATCTAAAAATCCTAAATAAAGAAAACAAGTGTATTATTGAGGACCTGAAAAGCACAAACGGGACTTTCGTGAATGGCAGGCAGATACGCCCTGGCGTAGAGTATGCAGTTTCGGAAGGGCTTCCTATCGCCATCGGGATAAGCGTCATTTGTATGGGTGAGACGTGTCCAGAGGATATTCTGGCTTTTCTGAATTCTATCGATGTTGCCAGAGACATCAGCAGGAAATTTGGGCTCTCCATCAAAGATCGACGCCAGACACCTCAAAAAAATATGGAGTTGATCTACAGGGTCTCCAATGTATTGATGGAATCATCGGACCTAAGGGAGATAGCAGAAAAGATATTAAATTGCATTTTCCGTCTTCTCAAGAGAATTGACAGGGGTGTTCTCATTCTTATCGACAGGAAGACAGGGAAAATCTCTGAAGCCATAACAGAATCTAGTAAATCGATTGCTGACAAAAGCAAGAAATATAGCCGGGATGTGGTAGACCGAGTCATCCGACAGGGTAAGGCAGTGATGATTCCGGATGCTCAGACTGGAGAAGATGTGGAGCTTTTGGAGACTTTGAAGTTGATGAAAATCGGATCTGTCATGTGCGTACCCTTGATCAGTAGGTCGCAAATGTTAGGGGCCATTTATGTGGACTCGTTTCACAAACCCTATGGATTTCGTAAAGAGGACCTCTCTCTTCTCACCACCTTTGCCAGCCGAGCAGCCCTTGCCATCGAGAATGCATTGCTTTATGCAAACCTGGAGAAGGGTGGAGGGAGAAATAAGATTGGGCAGAAAGGCCAAAAGAAGGAGGGAGAGAAGCCCAAACCGGCTTCCCAGAATCCATCACCATTTTAGAGAGGGCCTTGATTCCTATTATTTAGGTATTAAATTATTTAGGGTAGTCGTTAAAGCCCTTTTAAGGGGTTCTTAACAACTCATTACCCTCCTTTCGCCCCCCTGGGTTCCCCCATAAGCTCAGGGGGGTTTTATTTTGAAATCAAGTCCTGATTCTATGGTCAGGTCAGCCGTAATCGGCTACGGTTTGGCCGATAAAATGCGCTCTGAGTGATCTAAAGTTATAAAGTGAACTAAAGTGAGCTAAAGTTGAGGTGCTCGCCTGTGGCGAGATCGATTCCCAAATCCAGGGTCCTCATTCACTTTAGGCATTTTAGGCACTTTAGAACACTTTAGGCACTCTAAAGAGGTGTGGGGAGGCATTTTAGCGGCCATAGACTCTCAGAATTCCTTCAAGAACCGTTCCGCCAAGGGCCCGGGACTTCTCTGAAATGGTATAGCAGAATTCTTTGTTGCC
>JASFEQ010000062.1:0-15334 GCA_050124735.1 Desulfobacteraceae bacterium
TGGACATAAAAGAGAGGCTTGGACAATATCTTAAGGAACAAAAAGTTCAGCAAGAAGTTACTGTGTATGTTGAGGAACTAAAAACAAAAGCGAAAGTGGAGAGATTCCTCACAAAGAAGTAACCTGGCAACCTTTTTTTCATTTGATTCCCTTTTGCCAACTCCTTCCACTGGATAATATACCCTTCAATCAGGCCTAATCCGGTTTTGGCCCTTGCAAATACGCCAAAAATAGAGCAAACATAACGACTGCATCCCAAAGATACTCATTTAAGGAGAATAGCATGAAACCGCCTGTGCCTTTAGAGCGGGCAAAAGCGATGATTCAAGGCTGGTATAACCAGTACTGCAGAGCCTATGAGAAGCCTGTGATCGAATTAGAGATCATAGAAGAGGATGAGAAGGTTGGAGGGGCGTACAAGGTGGCAAATCCGCAAAATAGCTCAATCACAGTGATTTTTTGGAGTACGGTCGCCGATTGTGAACGCTCCGACGCAGGTGGTATCCCTGGCGACCTGATAGGAAGTATCTGGGATGCCTTCAATGACCTGGGATGAATATCCACAAGGCTTTACCATTTGGAAACTTAACTCGATTCGTCCGGCTTTCTCAGAAGCCCCTCAGGAGATATCATGATGCTATTGACTTGGAAATCGGGCAGCAGAAAAGGAGGGTATCCCCAATGTCACAAAAAGCTAGCAGGTCTCCCTATTCGCCGATTCTTCTGGGTTGCATCCTCTTCTCCATCCTTATCTTGCCTTACGTTGATGCTCAACCAAGATATCCTAAGACGATCTCTGTCCTTAAAATGGCCTATGAGGGGGAGATTCGGGCTTTCCACACCTACATGGCATATGCCCAAAAGGCCAATTCGGAAAACTATCCCAACATAGCAAACTTATTTGTGGCATTAGCAACCTCTGAGCGGATCCACGCCCGAAATTTCAGGACCCTCTTGGTAGAGTTGGCTGCGGACGCAAGTGACACACAGATTCCACAAATTGAAGTCTCCAGCACGAAAAAAAACCTCAAAAAGGCGACCAAAGTTGAGTTGAATGAGATTGATACCAAGTATCCTCAATTCATCGATAAGATCGAATCAGAGCATTTTGAAGCAGCCACCCGAAATATCACCTATGCATGGAAATCAGAAATGCAACATCGAGACTTGATTAAGAAAATTCAATCGGGTACGGGAATGCTATTCGGCTTGCTTGCGAAGAAGATAGAAGATACCCCCGCCCAATATTTTGTCTGCCAAAATTGTGGTTCCACCCTCACAGAGTTCCCCAAAGAGGCTTGCCCTATCTGCAAAGGATCCGTTTCCCGCTACAAAAAATTAGCGACGAGCTATTGAAAGTCCATGTAAACGAAAACATGTGGGAATTCCAGACGGCACTGTTGGGAAATCCAACACTCGGCTAAGCTTCTGAAAACAAATAACTAATTGCGCTAGCCCATACAATTGTTTCCTCATTCAATGGGGATAGTGTTGAGCATTCCAACACTGCGGCCGCGTCGTTGATGCGTTCATAAGCATCCTTTTATTCTAGCAGGATAAGAAATGCTATGTAATATCAAAGCCTTGTACAGGCTCTAGAAAAATTTTTTTTGCTTGGCACGGCCTTTGCTGTTTTAGCAGGGTGACAAGTGACAAAAAATCCGACCAAGGAGCGAAAGAAATGGACAAAAAGAGCAGAGAAGAGCGTAGAAGCCGTTTGGGTTACGGATCCTCTTACCGCAAGGGCGGTGGACAAGATTTGGGAGCAGAGGGTGGAATCGGCGCAGTTCTAGGCGGACAGGTTTGGATGGTGAAACCGGACAAACGCGCTGAAACGGCCAATCCGTGTATCTGGATGCAGGCTGGGGTGGTGGGATTCAAGAACTGCAATAACTTTGGAGACTGCACAACCTGCAAATACGATCTGGGTATGCGGAAAAAGGTGGCCCAAGGAAAGCAAATCAGCTGGCAGGATGCTATGCGGACAAGGGAGGGCTTAGACAGGGTCTGTCGGCACAGCCTGACCAACCGCATCGAGAAAAGAAAGTGCGCCTACGACTATGTGTGCTCTAAATGCGATTTTGACCAGTTTTTTGAGGACGTCTGGTCCACAAAAACCAGGACCGTGCCCTATGAAGTGCAAGAGGTCAAGGGTTTCCGAGTCCCTATGGGCTACTACTACCATGACGGCCATACCTGGGCGCGTATAGAGAGCGGGGGATATATTCGAGTCGGAATGGATGACTTCTCACTCAAGCTCCTCGGAAGTCCAGATGCTCTGGATCTCCCCCTAATGGGCAAGGAACTAGACAAGGACAAAGTGGGCTGGGGGCTGAAGCGAAACCATAATCTGGCCGATGTCCTCTCACCCGTTGGCGGGGTCATTGTAGAAGTAAATTCAAACGTGAGAGAGAGGGCCAAACTGGCTAGTGAGCAGCCCTTTGAAGATGGCTGGCTTTTCGTGGTCCGAAATCCCGAGATAAAGGGCACAGTCAAGGACCTTATGAGTGATACGCATAGCATGGGATGGATAAATGGTGAGGTGAATAAGCTGGAAAGCATGATAGAGGGGGTCGCGGGGCCTATGGCCGTAGACGGTGGTCACCTGAGTGGGGATATCTTTGGAAATCTCCCGCAACTGGGCTGGAAAAACCTGACCAAGACTTTTCTTAAGACCTGATATAGAATCGTTTTAAGCGATCCTATACAAAAGGGAAATGCTGGGAGGAGAGTCACATGGAATCAACCCGTTTAAAGAACGTCTCGGTAGAAGAAGGACACCCCTGTATCTGGATGCAGACTGGGGTGGTTTCCAGGAAGTTTTGTCAGACCAAGTACGACTGCCCATCCTGTCGGTTTGATAGGATCCTGCGACGTGTTAGTGATGAGAACCTCAACCTAAAACGGGAGGGTGCCGTTCCCAAGGGCAAGCGAGGTATCATTGTCTCATGGCAGCAGAAGCTGAGGTCCCGACCTGCAACGAAGCGACCCTGCATCCATCACATGAAAGGACGAATTGAATTCAAGGTATGCACGAATGACTATAAGTGCGCTAACTGTGATTTTGATCAATATTTTAGTGACCAATACAGCGTGCACGCCGTGATGAGTCCGGTGGATGTGCTGGAGATCAAAGGCTTTAAAGTGCCACAGGGATATTATTTCCATTCGGGGCATACCTGGATAAAGGTGGAAGAGGGTTCCTCGGTGAGGGTTGGAATAGACGAGTTCGCCTTACGCCTTCTGGGTCCATTAGATCGCATAGAGGCCCCCCTCATGGGGAAGGAAGTGAAGCAGGGAAGTGCGGATATCGGTGTATCGCGAGCCAAGCATCAAGCAAGGTTCCTCTCCCCAGTAAGTGGTGTAGTAACTGCCATCAACCCCAAGCTGAGAGAAGAGGGAGACCTAGCCAATCAAGATCCTTACTCGGCAGGGTGGGTCATGAGTGTTCACTGCAATAACTTGCGTGGGGAGTTGAAAAACCTCATGCTAAACAACGAGACCGGAGATTTTATGGAAGGCGAGGTAGCGCGTCTCTATGAGGTCATAGAAGAGGTGGCAGGCCCTCTTGCGGCTGACGGGGGGGATTTGAGCCACGACATTTACGGTCACATGCCTCAGCTTGGCTGGGAGAGGATAACCAAGATTTTCCTCAAAAGCTAAGAGATTCGCTAGACAGGGCTATGAACGCATTCAAAAGGCCGGCGGATTACTTTTCCGTCGGCCTTTTCTTAAGTTGATCCTCCAGGAGAACCTTACAATGTCGACATAGATCGTCTGATTTTCGGTCCACGTCTCTTTCGCTGCGGCAGTAGTGCATGAGACAGGTGTGATCTGGGCAATGTCGGAGATTAAAGGTGTGGCCCAGTTCATGGATAGCCTCTTTGACAACCCGGTGGAGAAATATGTCTTGAGGGTTTATGGGAGGGAGGCCCTCTTTGAGTCGACAGGTGGATATGATGCAGGTTCTTCCACCCAATTGTGCTTCTCCGTAAACATGGGTGAGAACCGGGATAAAGAGGTCCACATGGGTTATCGCAAGCGTCTTTAACGCCCGGGAAGGCGCCTTGGTGGCCAACTTCTCCAGAATCATTGTGGAATAATACTGATTACGCCCTGCATCAAAGGCAAAATCCACATCCTGCAGGATGGGCATGAGTTCGGTGGGATAGCCGTATATCCGGGCAACTTCACGACTGATCGGTTTGTAAAGTTCAGTCTCAGAATCTCCAATTGGGGAAATGAGGATGGTATGTTCCGGTCGAGAAATCAAGATGCCTTACGAATGTTGTGCCGCTTGATTTTATTGTAGAGCGTGGAACGATCAATCCCTAGTATTTTTGCGCTTTTCGCCACATTCCAATGGTTCTCAGTGAGTATCCGACTAATATGAGTTTTTTCAACTTCCAGGAGGGTGTTATCAGTGGGGAGCGCGAGGTATTCAGGACGGAATATGGGCAAATCCTCTGGTATGAGCTTGCGCCCTTTGCCCACAACCACCGCCCTTTCTATAGCATTCTCCAGCTCCCTCACGTTTCCAGGCCACTCATAAAGCATCATTTCATCCATGGCCTCCCGGCTGATGAGGTCTACCGCCTTGTTGGTCTCTTGAGAGTAACGATGAAGAAAGTGTTCTGCCAGGAGAGGAATATCTTCTTTGCGTTCACAAAGGGAGGGCATACGGAAAGAGATCACGTTCAGCCGATAATAAAGGTCTTCGCGAAAGGTTCCCTCTTTGATGGCCTCTTCAAGATTCTTGTTGGTTGCAGCGACAACCCTGAAATCCGTTTCAATGGGCTGGGTGCCTCCTACCCTGTAAAATACATGGTCTTCCAGCACCCGGAGCAGATCAATCTGCATTCGCATGCTAATCTCCCCGATTTCGTCTAAAAAGAGGGTGCCGCCATGGGCCAGTTCCAAGCGTCCCTTCTTAGTTGTCTTGGCGTCCGTAAAGGCCCCCTTTTGATGGCCAAACAATTCACTTTCCATGAGGTGTTCGGGGATGCCACCACAATTCACAGAGACGAAGGGACCTTCGCAACGGGGGCTGTTCGTGTGGATGGCCTTGGCTGCCAATTCTTTGCCTGTACCGGTCTCACCAGTAATCAGGATGGTGGAGCCCACGGGAGCGATGTCCCCAATGAGACCGAAGACCTCCTGCATGGCCTTGGATTGGCCGATCATACTTTCAAACCGGGTTCGGTCTTCGTATTGCTGTTTCAGAAAGATATTTTCTCGAATCTGCGCCTGGTGTTCGATTATCTTTTCAATTAATATGCCCAATTCATCAGGTTCAAAGGGTTTGAGGAGATAATCATAGGCCCCATTTTTCATGGCCTCTATGGCGGTGGCGATCGAACCATAGGCGGTAATCATGACAATTTCCACATCGGGATCACTCTCCTTGACTTGTTTCAGTACGTCCAGCCCGCTCATTCCTTCCATCTTGATATCAACCAGAAGAATATCAAAACGGGATTCCTTTAATATTTTCAGGGCCTCTTCTCCGCTAGCCGTCTTTTCCACTTCGTGGCCATCCCGTTCAAGCCACCCAGCCAGCGATTCTCGCATGATCAGTTCGTCATCTACAATGAGGATCTTGGCGCTCTGCATGAGAACCTCCGTTTTGAACCAGCGAGTGTCATGTGCGATTCATGGGAAATTCGATCTTAAAGGTTGTGCCTTTGCCCACCTTTGATTTTACATCAATGGAGCCACCATGCTCCTGAATAATCCCATATGCCACGGAAAGACCAAGCCCAACCCCCTTTCCCTTCTTTTTTGTTGTAAAAAAGGGTTCGAAAAGTCTAGAAAGGTTTTCGGAGGAAATACCTGCCCCTGTGTCTTTAAAGCTGACGAAGATTTTCCCCTCTTTCAAAGAGTGTTTGGTTTTTATACTCAAGAGACCGCCTCCATTTGTTTCCATAACCTCGGCAGCATTGGAAATAAAATTCATGAAAACCTGCTGAAGCTGGTCTTCCGACGCGACGAGATCAGGTAAGTTCGGGTCCAGTCTCTTCTCAATCTTCACGCCATTGATTTTCAGGAGGTTAGAACTTAACAGGAGTGTTTTCTCGATGAGTTTGTTGAGATTCAGACTCCTCATTTCCATTTTGGATTGTCGAGAGAAAGCAAGCAGGTTGGAGACAATCTCACTGATTCGCCTGGTTTCCGTCTCCATTAAACTCAGGTACTCACTGAAATGACTTATCTCTTTATCCTTTATGGATTCCTCTTGAATAATCCTTTTTTGCAGCATGATCAGGTTCAGAATGCCTGCTATGGGATTGTTGATTTCATGGACGACCGACGCGGATAACTTGCCAAGTGAGGCCATTTTGTCCTGATGAAGCAGCTTGTTGTGGGTTTCTTTCAGTTCTCTGGTGCGTTCTTCGACCATCTGCTCCAGACGATGGGTGATTTCTTCCTCTTTCTTTTTGTGCTCGGTAATATCACGACTGATCTCAATGAATTTGGAGATCCTCCCATCCTTTTCCCAGATAGGATAGACGTTGACTTCGAAATAGCTCAGATCGCCATTGGATCTCTCTCGCGTCATAACTTGCCGGGTATGCCTTTTGGTACGGATCACTTCTTTAAGAGGGCAAACAATTTCACCCTCTTGACAACGATCGCCGCGCAGCTGAAAGACCTCGTAGCATCTCCTCCCAATCACCTGTTCACGGGAACAACCCATTTGTCTTAGAAATTCTGCGTTAACATCAACAATCTCCATATCGGGGTTAATGACAGAGATGAGGTTCTGTATGCCGTTCAGAATAGTCTCCATCTCCTGGGTCCTGTCTCTCAACTTGCGTTCTTCCACACCTATCGCTTTCCAGAAGACTTCAAAGACGTGATAGGACATGATACGGATACGCGGGGGCCTGGTCTCGAGTATATCTCTCAAGAGACTCTCTTCAGGGGTCAGAATGATAATCAGGTTGAAGTTGTATTTGGGGTCATAGAGTTCGTGATAATCAAGGAAAGTGACGAGGCCTAGCTCGTTGGCGAGTGCCATGCCTGGGCTCGCGGGGTCTGGGTCAGCCACAGCCAGAATGGCGGCATCAAGCCCCTCCTGTCTATATAGTGAGGTGGTCTTTTCAAGAATTTCTTTACACAGATCCCCCCCGCCCACAAGCGCGATGTTGATGGTATAAGGCTTTTTGTAAGGCATGAATTGATCTCCACATTCTGGGGTTGATCAGTTTAACTGTGGGGAAATCCTAGGTTTTCCCACATTGGCAATAATATCATTGTGGTTGTGAAAGTGCAATGCGCACGATCTTCCTGATCACATGGACAAATGATCTTTTTTAGTAATAGATGGAACCTCAAAACATTGCTGTATTGCTTGGATAGCACGTTGGATTTGAGCGGAGGGAACCACCCCTATGATGGAGGCAATGGTGCAGTTTAGGCCCAAAAGGTCAATATTTTTTTCCTTGAGTGCATGAAGTAGCTCACTCGCTATCCCGTAGCGGTCCCCAAAGTGTGGACCATTCATGGTAAATGTGGCCACAGGAGAAATCCTCTCTATTCCCACCGCACCGGCTATTCTCGTTATAATCTCAGTGTTGGAATGGCCCTCTGATGTGGGTAGACAGAGAAATAACTTGTCTCCCACTTTTTCCTGGCTGGGACGGGTGGCCAAAAAAGTAAGGTAGAGCCCGAGTCGGGCGAATTCTTTTAAGGCCGTACCCACCGGTCCCGTGTGCCCGCTTTTCACTTTTATTTGCAAGAAGTCCTGTCCCTCCTGATACTCCAGGCCATAGACCTTGGGCCTCTTTTCCTGATAGGACGCGACCACTTCTTTGTAGAGTTGCTCTTTTCCCTTTTGGGCCAGTTTCCAATCTGCTGGCGTTCGATAGGCGCTAAACCTGAAAGGGCCAAAGAGGGCATTACTCGCCTTTTTGACTATGCCCCTTTTCAACACAACAGAGATGGCAGAGGGGGAATTGGCATAGCCATCCGGGTCTATTCCTTCCTGGTCAAATACCTCGAGCAAGGATCCAGTGATCGTGGGATCACTTTTGTGGGGAAAGAGGGAAAGAACGGCGCTTTGCGAGGCATTGGTGAATGCGGGTCCGAATTCTTGCTCGATGCGTTGAGATGTTCGGGAACCATTAGAGGCGTCCACCATGATATTCACGCCCCATGCCTGGCCGTCATTTACTGCAGTGATAAAAGGGAGATTTATTTGTTCCTCGGCTATTGCTCGGCAGAGGAGGGCGGGAAAATCAGCTGACGACTTCGGGGAAATTATAGAGATCCGGACCACGTCCTTCAGGATCTTAAATCCACCAAGTCTGGTTTGAGACGTCATGGGTTACCAGGCTCCAGAGGTGGGGTGCCTGCCCGCCATCGCGCATTGGCGGGTGAACATGCCACCGCTTAATTGCCTACTGCAATCAGAGCAGGTTGCTGACTACCTCCCAGAGACCTTCGGTGTCAATGGGCTTGGGAATATAGTCATCGGCCTCGGTGGACATGCCGTCCGCATGGGAATATCTGGTAGTGGGGACCGCCTCACCCACAGCGGTGAGAAGAACCACGGGGATATCCTGTGTTTCTGGATTCGCTTTCATTTCAGTGCACAGAACGTAGCCGTCCTTCCGGGGCATCATAATATCAAGGATAACAAGATCTGGGCGGCGTTGCTTGATGGACTCTTCGCCTTCGATACCATCATAGGCCATCCCCACTTCACACCCTTTACTCTCCAGCATCATGGCAACCGTTTCCACCAGATCAGGATCATCATCAACCACCAGTATGTAGGGTTTGGACATAATGAAACCTCCTAATCATCTATCATTTAGCATTTAGCAATCGGATGATTAATCCAGCTATAACAACTCTAATACATTTAAGCAACCTAACAACTCGACCTCTCAACCGATTAGTCAACCTCAGGTCTCGGGTAAAGACCGGCTTGTTCCACAATTTCCGGGACCTTCTCTTCCCATTCAATGGCCATGACGTGAAAGCCTTTTACACCTTCCACCTCTTTGAGCCGTTGAATGCTCTCTATGCAGATCTTAAGCCCCTCCTCAGCCTGTTTCTCTTTGGGTACCCCACCCATTCTTTTTACCACCTCATCAGGCACATCCATCCCTGGGACCCTGTTCTTCATATATTTGGCCATGCCCGCTGATTTAAAGGGGGTGACACCAGCCAGGATGTGGACTTTCTCGTGGAGGCCTCGCTCACAGGCCTGTTTCATCCAGAGCTCAAATTTATCCAGATTGTATATACACTGGGTCTGTATAAATTCGGCCCCAGCGGCTACTTTTTTGGCAAGGCGAGGAACCCGAATTTCAAAGGGATCGGCAAATGGATTGGCAGCCGCTCCCACAAACATCTGGGGCGGCCTCTCAATATCATCTCCTCCCAGGAATTTGCCCTCATCCCTCATGAGTCTAACCGTTTGAATCAACTGAATGGAATCGATATCAAAGACGTTCTGACCCTGGGGATTATCCCCGAACTGTTGGTGATCGCCAGAGAGACAGAGGATATTGTTGATATCGAAGGAGGCGGCTCCCAGGATATCACTTTGCAGGGCAATTCTGTTTCTATCCCGTACCACCATCTGGAGAACCGGTTCTAGACCCATCAGCTTGAGGCGGATGCAGGCGGCCAGACTGCAAAGCCTGGTCACTGAAGTCTGGTTGTCCGTAATGTTGATAGCATCAACATAGTCCTTGATCATTTCGGCCTTTTTGGCGATGGCCTCCCCATCGCTCCCTCTTGGCGGACCGCATTCAGAGGTTACTGCCAGATGACCAGCCTTGAGGATCTTTTCCAGTTTGCTCGGTGTATTTGTGTTCATTCTTGTACATCCTCCCTGACCACTTTTCTGGGCCCACCCGCCCGTTCGGTGGACCAATCCTTGATGGGTGTCAGCGTCTCATAGTCTTCCATTTTTCCCAACTCGGTGAGGCGGTCTAAAATCAATTGCCAGCCGCACACCAAGTCTTTGTGTATCTCGCAGTGCCCCTTTGTGGAACCCCCACATGGGCCGTTGAAAAGCCTCTTCGCACACCGGGAGACAGGGCATATCCCGCCCGTCCTGGCCAGGATACACTGACCGCAGCCTTGACAGCGTTCGGTCCAGACTCCTCTTTCCTCGGTGACACCCATGAAACAGGTATCCACACCGGGCAAGATAGGCGTGCTGAGATACTTTTCGGCCATGAATTGCACGCCAACGCCGCAGGCGAGGGACAGGACTCCGTCATATTGATCAATGATGTTTCTAATCTCTTCCAAATACTCATGGTCACACTGACGTTCCAGGGTGACTTCATCAATTTTTATGTCCTTCCCTTGATTCATGAAATACATGCGAAGGGCAGAGGCGAGAACGGCTACCTCTTTTTTCCCTCCAGACTCACAGACGGTGACACATTCGTTACAGCCGGCAATGAGTAGCTTCTCAAAATCCTTTACCTCTTCGATAATCTCCTCGATCGGCTTGTTCTTTGCCACAATCATGTCAAGATTCCTCTCTTTCTTCCATTGGTTGAGTGGTCGAGTGGTTGAGTTGTTGAGTGGTTCTCATGCTTCGTCCTTGTCCTCCCACTCAACCAGTCAACGACTTAACAACTCAACTAATTCTCATGCTGCTTTCTTCTTTTTCCCCAATTTGATGGGGTTAGGTCCTAAGGCGCTGATCTTTTCGGTCATTTCCGTTGCGAACTGGGCAAACTTCGGGCCCTCACTTGAAGAGAGATTATACATTTGGACTCTCTCTGCCCCAATCCCAATGCTTTCCAGGATCTTTTGGGCCTGTTCGACCCGTTTTCGAGCCCTCAAATTACCCTTGTTGAAGCGGCATTCACCCTCCATACAACCCACCACATAGGCACCGTCGGCCCCCTTCTCAAAGGCCCTGAGGAGGTGGATGAGATCCACTTTTCCGGTACACGGCACACTCACAATCCTAATCGTGTCAGGGTAATGGAGACGCATGGAACCTGCCAGGTCCGCTGCAGTATATCCTCATGCTTGACAGCAGAACGCGATAATGATTGGTTTGAAATCTTCCATTACAGGACTCCTTCCAGCAACGCATCCAGCTTGCTCATAACCTGATCATCCTCATACCAGTTGAGTTGGATGACCTTGGCCGGGCACTCGCCCGCGCAAATGCCGCAGCCGCGGCAGAGGGCCGGATCGATTTCACTCACCCCATCTTTATTAATATGAGGTACGTCATAAGGACAGGAGCGCACACAAATGAGACATGATGCGCAGTTGTCTTGATCCACTTTGGCAGTCACCACAGATAGGGTGATCTCTGCCTGGGAGAGGAAGGTTGCAGCGCGTGAGGCCGCAGCCATACCCTGGGAGATGGACTCTGAGATAAGTTTTGGGCCATGCGCTGTGCCGCAGACAAAGATACCCTCACTGGCCATATCCACAGGACGCAGTTTTACGTGGGCTTCCATGAAATATCCATCCTGATTTCGTGGCACCTTGAGGATAGAGGCCAATTCCTCTGTGTCCCCGGCTCTCATGCCAGCACTCAAGGCGAGCAAGTCGGCAGAGATTCTGAGATCCCGCTGAAGCACGTGATCTCTGAAAATAACACGGAGGCCATCCTCAGTGGATTCCACCTGAGGGGGGGCATCTTGGTCAAACCGGAAGAACAGGACCCCTTTTTGCCTCGCTTCTCGGTAGTAGTACTCCAATTCTCCATAGGTCCGAATGTCACGATAAAGGATGTAGACATTGGCCTCTGGATTGAGTTCTTTGATGTGCAAGGCATTCTTAACGGCGCTCTGGCAGCATATCCGAGAACAGTTTGGATGTTCTTCGTTTCTTGAGCCCACACATTGAATCATGGCCACGTCCTGGAGATCATCTGCGCCTTTTTCCTCCAGAAACTTAGCCAACTCGATCTGAGTCAAAACCCTGCTATCTTCTCCGTAGAGGAACTCACGAGGCACATACTCATTGGCTCCTGTAGCCAGGATGATCACACCATGATCAATTTTTCTCTCGTACATGCCTGGCCCCACCATCACCTCGGTGGTGAAATTCCCTTTGAATCCGCTGAAACCCACAATGAGCGATTCGGTCAATGCCTGGATCTTCTCGTGATGGGTCACCCGATCAACCAGCTCAAGGACGTGTTCTTGAATACTGGCGCCTTCGATGGTGCTTGTCAATTCCCTTGCAAGGCCGCCCAACTGAGACTCCTTTTCCACAATCACGACCTCAAAGCCCTGATCAGCTATGCCAAGCGCAGCACTCATGCCGGAGACTCCCCCTCCGATCACCAGGGCCCTCTGATTGACAGAGATCCTTTTTGCACTGAGGGGCTTCAGCAAGGCCGCCCTAGCCACTGCCATCCTGACCAGGTCCTCGGCTTTATCGGTTGCAGAGACAGGATCGTCGCCGTGCACCCATGAGTCTTGATTCCTGATGTTTGCCATTTCAAAGAGATATCGGTTGAGACCGCATGCCTGAAGGGTTTCTTGGAAGAGGGGTTCGTGCGTCATGGGAGAACAGGCCGCCACCACAACCCTGTTCAGCCTCTCTTCCCTGATCACTTCTCTCATGGCATCCTGGGTATCCTGAGCGCAGGTGAACAGGTTTTGATCCACATGAACCACGTGGGGGAGTTTGGAGGCATACTCGGCCACCCCAGGGACATCGACCACCCCACCAATATTGGTCCCACAGTTACAGACAAAAACCCCAATCCGAGGCTCCTCATCTGCCACATCCAACTCCTTGGGAATCTCTTTGCTCCTCGTCTCGGTTCCCCTCGCTCCACTGAGATCTGTGCCTGCGGCACAAGCCGCCGCGCTCGCCTCCATGACGGACTGGGGGATATCCTTGGGTCCCTGGAAGGCACCACATACGTAAATTCCTTCCTTAGAGGTGGCTACAGGATAAAAAGGATCGGTTCGGCAAAACTCTCCCTCGGTTAAATCAATATCCAGTTGTCTGGCCAGTTCTATCACTTCCGGCGACGACTCCATGCCCACGGAGAGAACCACCACGTCGAACTGTTCCTGATGGATGTTACCGTTCTCATCAGAGTACTGAATGAGAAGATCATCGCTTCCCGGTATGGGGTCAATGGTGTGCACCCTTGAGCGTACAAAGCGGACCCCATGCTCTTCCCGGGCCTTATTGTAATACAGCTCAAAGTCCTTGCCATAGGTCCGCATATCCATGTAGAAGATGGCACAGTCCAGATCATCGCCTGCGTGCTCCTTGGCAACGACAGCATCTTTTATGGCGTACATACAGCAGACCGAAGAGCAGTAGGCATGGTCGCACTGGTTCATATCCCTGGAGCCAACGCATTGCAACCAGGCGATTTTTTTGGGCTCTTTTTGGTCCGAGAGCCGCACAAGATGCCCCATGGTGGGACCGGAGGCTGACAGGATCCTTTCAAATTCCAGTGAGGTGAGTACATTCGGGAGTTCTGCATAGTTGTATGTTTCAAATTTCGAGGGGTCAAAGGGCCGAAAACCGGGGGCCAAAACCATGGAACCGACCTTGACTTGGATGGTCTCAGGCTGCTGCGCGTGGGTCTGTAAAGTCACCGCTTCAGGGCCGCAGGCCTCAACACACTGGTAGCATTCGCAACAATATCCACAGTTCAGACAACGATGTGCCTCTTCCTGACCTCTCTCTTCGTCATACCCCAGTTCCACTTCTTCGAAGCTGCCCTTTCGATTCTCAACGGATAACTCTGGCATCTTCGCTCTTCCCTTCTGGGGTTCATACTCCGGGATCGGGCGGTAAACCGGGTTTTCGTTGGCAATAGGTTCTCGCCCTTCAGACAGATCCTGTCCATTCAGGTATCGGACAATGGACTCAGCCGCCTCTCGGCCTCCAGCAATGGCGCCAATGGCCACCCAGGGTCCGGTTTGCAGATCTCCACCCGCAAAGACAGCCTCGCGACTGGTGGCATACGTGATTGGATCTACCTCAATGGTTCCCCAGCGGGAGAACTCCAGCCCTACAGTATCCTCAAAAGCGGCGAGATCTGGCCTCTGGCCGATGGCGGGAATGAGCTGATCGATCTCTATCTCATACTCGCTCCCTGGGATGGGAATGGGCCTTTTCCTGCCAGATGAGTCAGGGTCCCCCAGCTCCATCCGGATGCAGCGCAGACCCACCACTTCGCCGTCGTGGACGAGCACCTCCTGGGGAGCAGCAAGGTAGGAGATCTTGACACCTTCTGTTTCAGCGGCCTGAATTTCCTCCTCCCAGGCGGGCATCTCCGCGCGGGTTCTTCGGTAGATGATGTTAATCTCGTCCGCTCCTAGCCGCACAGCGGATCGGGCCACATCAATGGCCACGTTGCCGCCGCCAATAATGGCCACTTTTTTTCCTACTGCGGTCTTACCAGTCAGGTTTACCTCTCTCAGCAAATCAACACCCTGGCGGACGCCCTTCGCTTTCTCACCTGGTATACCCAGATCAATGCCCGTGTGGGCCCCGGTAGCAAGATACACGGCCTTGAACCCTTGTTTAAAAAGATCATCAATGGTCAATTCTGGACCCAAAGGCGTATGGGTCTTGATCTCCACACCCAGATTGGCGATGAGCTCGATCTCCTGGTCCAAGACCCGTCGGGGAAGACGGTGCTCGGGAATACCGACGCGCAACATACCGCCCGCTTCGGGAAGGGCCTCGAAAATGGTGGAAAGAACCCCTTTGCGGGCCAAATGATAAGCAGCGGAAAGCCCTGCTGGGCCCGAGCCAATGATGGCAACCGTCTCCTCCCTCGGCGGCAGGCACGCAATCTCAATCTCTCGGGGATCGAATTGATCGGCTGCAAGTCGTTTCAGATCCCGGATGGCCACCGGGTCATCCACCTCGCATCGGCGGCAGGCGTCCTCGCAACCGTGGGGGCAAATCCTCCCAAGGACGCCTGGCAAAGGAAGATCTTCCATGATAATCTTAAGGGCCTCTTTATATTTGCCCTGGCCAACCATCTGTACATACGCCTGCACATTAAGGCCTGCTGGGCAGGCTAAACGGCAGGGGGCCTTGTCTGCCTTCTGGATAGCAAACGCACCCGGAATGGCTTGCGCATACTTCTTATATGTGGCCCGTCTCGTGACAAGCCCCTGGTCGTACTCGCTGGGCAATACCACGGGACATGCAGCGACGCAGTCACCACATGCCGTGCACTTTGCAGCATCAATGTAGCGGGGGGTTTTCTGGATGGTGACAGTGAAATTTCCTTTGGATCCCTCAATCTTCTGCACCTCAGCACAGGTGATAAGATCGATATTCAGATGCCGGCCGACCTCGACCAGTTTGGGAGAGATAATTCACATGGCGCAGTCGTTGG
>JASFEQ010000063.1:0-15000 GCA_050124735.1 Desulfobacteraceae bacterium
AAACCCAAAATTTGGGGCCACGGCGATGCCCGGTGGAATTTCTTTTGAGATATGGCCTCTCGAAAAAGGTCGTACCCTCACTTCACCTCCCTGTGGAGTGTAATCAAAGCCGGATCCTTTGGGCCCGGATTAATTGCTCGCGGTTCATCTGTCCTTTGCAATCATGTCTGCTTTTTCTTGAGGGCCATTGCGACCTTCTCGGGTGTAACGGGCTGTTCCTTAAACCAGATACCCGTGGCATCATGAATGGCACTCACAATGGATGGCGGTGCACTCACGATAGCCCCTTCGGATGCCTCTTTTGCACCGTAAGGGCCGGATGGGTCTTCAGTGATGATGTCAATGACCTTGATTTTTGGTACGTCCTCAGAGAGGGGCATCTTATAGTCGGCGAGATTCGCATTGAGCGTCTTGCCCTGATCCATGACAAACTTCTCATACAGGGTCTGTCCCATACCCTGCATGGCCGCACCCTGGTTTTGGGCCTCAACATTGATGGGGTTCAGGGGTTTGCCACAATCGTGCGCGATGACCATGTCCGTGCACCTGACGAAGCCCGTCTCCGTGTCCACGTCCACTTCAGTCAACTGAGAAGTAAAGCTGAAGGAGGTCCCCGGATTGCCCACCCCCTTGTCAAAGTCCAGGACGTCTAGCCCGTAATCCGAATATCCCTTTCCTACAATGACCGCGCCGGGGCCCGAATAACAGGCGATCTGCGCCAACTTCCGGAAAGGTATGGACCTCTCGGGGCTCCCTTTGACATAGACCTGATGATCTTTAAAAACGATATCCTCTGGATTGGCCTCCCACTTCTCGGCCGCAAATCGGGCCAGCTGTTCTTTCACATCCCGGGCTGCCTTTTGGGCGGCTTCACCGGCCAAGACCGTGACCCGACTCCCATAGCTGCCCGCATCACACGGCGTGTAGGCCGTATCCACCCTCTTGATATCTATATCCTCCGCCTTCAGGCCCAGCTCCTCGGCAATAATCTGTACCAGGACCGTGTCCGATCCCTGGCCGGCATCCGTTGCTCCGGTGAGATAGTCCAACGTTCCATCTTCACAGAGACGAACGACCGCTCCACAGGACTGGTGCCCTCTTTGTCTGGCTCCTCCCAAATAGGCTGTCGCCGAGATGCCCACGCCATGGGACATATCACCCTTGGCAGCCTTTTTCTTGCCCCTTTCTTTCCAGCTTGGGTGTTCGGCAATGACTTCAATGCCCTCCACAAGGCCGGCCGAGTGGACTTTGATCTTGTTGACCGTCTCATGAGGAGCTGTAATGGCATTTTTCAACCTAACAGCCACCGGATCGATCCCCAGTTCCTCGGCCATCATTTCCATCTGGATCTCCGCTGCAAACCGGGTATGGGTCACGCCATGCCCCCTCATGGCCGCCCCGGTGGGATGATTGGTGAATATGCGATAGGCGTCGTGTTTGAAATTGGGGAGCTTATAGGGCAGGGTAGTCATGCATCCGGTCAGGTACATGGTCAAAGGACCAATGGTGGTATAGCCCCCGCCATCGGCAATGACGCGGCTGTGTATGGCCGTGATGGACCCATCCTTTTTCATGCCCATTTTGTTATGCACGATCATATTGTGACGCCTGCGACAGGTCATCAGGACCTCTTCCATGTTGTAAGCAAACTTCACTGGCTTGCCGGTCATTTTGGATAGCAGCACGGAACAGAAGTCTCCTGGTACAGAATCGTTCTTTGTGCCGCCGAATCCGCCGCCCACAAAAGGTTGAATCACTCGGACCTTATTCAGAGGGAGATTGAAGCAGGCGGCCAGGTGTCGGTATAGAAAGTAGGGGCTTTGCTTGGCGGCCCATATGGTAATGCCGGATGAATCATATAAGGCAACAGCCGCGGGGGGCTCCAGATAGCCTGTAATAACTCTGCCCGTTTCAAAGCGGTCCTCACGAACAAGGTCTGCCTCGCGGAACCCCTTTTCCACATCTCCCAAGTCCATATGGAATTCCCAGCTCAAGTTGTTCTCCACATAGTCATGGACCTGGGGCGCCCCTTCTTTCATTGCCTCCTCAGGGTCAAAGACCCCGGGCAGTTCTTCGTAATCCACCTCGATAAGCTCTGTGGCCTCCTCAGCGGTATCTTCGTCAGTGGCGGCCACCGCGGCCACGGCCTCGGCCAGGTACCGCACCTTATCAACCGCCACGGGGGGTTCATCCCGGGTTTTGGGCATCCATCCCCAGGTCCACCCTCCGAAATCCTTTCCCGTACAGACGGCTTTCACACCGGGAAGCTTTAAGGCGCGGCTGGCATCCACGTTTAATATTCTGGCATGGGCATGGGGACTCCTCAGAATCTTGCACCACAACATGCCGGGCAATTCAAAATCCGCCGCATACTTGGCGTCACCCGTCACCTTAACTTTGCCATCGACTCGCGGGATTCTTTTTCCTATAACCGAATATTCCTCCATCCCTATTCACCCCCTTTCATGACCTCGGCTGCGGCGCTGATGGACTCAATGATTTTTGTGTAGCCGGTGCACCGGCAGAAGTTGCCCGCGATCCCCTCTCTAATCTCTTTTTCGCTGGGGTTTGGATTCTTGTCTAAAAGGGCCTTTGCCGATATGATCATGCCCGGAGTACAAAAACCACATTGCATACCCGCTTGCTCGACAAATGCATCCTGGATGGGATGAAGGTTGTCTCCATCAACAAGTCCTTCAATGGTGATGATTTCCTGATTGTCAGCCTCAAGGGCCGGGACCAGACAGCTATTGACCGTCTTCCCCCCCATGATCACCGTGCAGGAACCACATTCTCCTTGACCGCAACCCTCCTTGGTCCCCGTAAAACTCAGGTCCTCTCTGATCAGCTCAAGCAGAGTCCTCCAGGGTTTGACGCTCAACGCATAGGGCTTTCCGTTCAGGGTGAAACTTATCTCTTTCATTTTCATTCCTTGATCTCCTAAAATAGATTCGGGAAAGACGTCATCGCTTTCCTAGTTGGGTAATGTGTTGTTAATGGCCCGCTTAACTAAGGCCTCCACCATCATTTTTCTGTATTCAGCCGAAGCCCGATGATCGTCGATGGGCTCCGACTCTGCAGAGGCTGTCTCAGCAGCTTTCAATACCGTTTTAGCACGGACCTTTTCCCCTTTGAGTACATCCTCCGCCCTTTTGGCTCTCATGGGTGTGGGGGCAACCGCGCCGAGAGCTATCCTAACCTCCTGAATAAGCCCATTATCTTGCACAACCACGGATCCAACACCCACCACCGCCAAATCCATTCTGCTTCTGGGGGAAAGCTTGATGTAAACCCCCTTGCTTTGGAGAGGCATGTTAGGTATCCGGATTTCTTTCACCAATTCGTCCATATTTAGGGCCGTTTGATTGGGTCCTGTAAAGAAGTCCTCTATGTCAATGAGGCGTTCCCCGCGGCTGCTTACACATGACAATTTTGCCCCGAGGCAAAGGAGGGCCGGCGCCGAGTCTGCAGAGGGGACCGCATTACAGATATTGCCCACAATGGTGCCCCGGTTCTGGACCTGGGTCGAGGCAATGCTGCCAGCCGCCTGGGATAGAATCCCGAATTTTTCTCTAACTTGGACCGAATGGGCCACTGAAGAGATGGTAGCCAATGCCCCGATTCGTAATCCCTCCTTGTCGTCGTATTCGATATAGTCCAAGCCAGGAATACCCTTCAGGTCGATCAGAACCTTAGGGGTCTGCATCAGTCTGGACTTTAGTCTCGGGATAACATCTGTCCCTCCCGCATAAACCTTGACGTCTCCATTGCTGTTTTCACCTAAGAGATCTAAGGCCTCATCGATACTTTTGGGTTTGATGTAGTCAAACTTTGGCAATCGCCTGTAAAAGGTGACCATCGTCTATCTCTCCTTTCCAAAGAAACTTTAGTAACTATTTTTTAACTCTCTTCTTATTGAATGGGGAAATCCCTATCCTCCCCCCAGCGGCACGAGATTGACTTCTACCGAATCACCGTCTTTTAGTCGCGTGTTTAGAGCATTTGGATAAAACCAAACATCTTTCCCGTTTATGCTTACCTCAACATCCCTTCGAAGATCATCGGCATTAGCCGCAATAAAAGGAAAGTTCATCTGTTCGCCCACATGTCGCAACAGATCTCCAATAGAGGTTATATCGGGTGGCAAAAGAAAGTTCTCTGGGTCTGAAATGCCTAATGAAAAGTTGGAAATCAATGCTATCTTTACTCCCATAGATATGAAACCTCCAGTTTCGTGGTCTCACTTCTTAAATCTTCCTTTCCAGGCCCTGCCAAAACTTGTCCCTGAGCTGCCGTTTGAGTATTTTACCGGCAGGGTTCTTGGGAAGGGAATCGGCAAATTCTACGGATTTTGGGGCCTTGAAATGGGCCAATCTCTCCTTGCAAAAGTCGATCAGTTCCTTCTCGTTTGCGCTTTCCCCCTCTTTTAAAACGATGATGGCATGGACTTTTTCCACCCAGTAGGAATCTGGAATGCCTATGACGGCCGCCTCCTGAACCGCGGGATGCCCATAGAGGATCTCCTCTATCTCACGGGGAAAGATATTCTCACCTCCGGAGATAATCATGTCTTTTTTGCGGTCCACAACATAGATGTAGCCCCTCTCGTCATAGCGGCCCATATCACCTGTGTGTACCCAGCCATCCACAACAGTCTCTTGAGTCTCTTCTGGTTTGCGCCACCATTCTTTCATAACGCCCTTGCTCTGGACGATGATTTCACCCACTTCACCAGGCTCCACATCATTATCTTTGTCATCTACAATCCTGACATGGACCCCGATATGTGGAAACCCCGCAGAGGCCAGAGGCTTCTGCTCCTCTAAGGGTCGATCCAGAATATTGTGTTGTCGCTTCGATAATGTGGTGACGTTCGGACCGTCTTCCGTGGCCCCATAGCCTTGGACAAAGATGGGGCCCCATTTGGCCATGCCTTTCTTCAATAGCTCCAGAGGCATGGGAGAGGCGGCATAGAACATACGTTTCAGGCCGCTGAGATCGTAGTTGTCCACCTCCTTCAAAGCAAGAAAAGCGGCCAAATGGGTAGGTACAATATGAATGTCCGTCGCCTTCTCTTCCTGGATGGCTTGCAGTGTCGTCTTTGGGTCAAAGGATATCTGCGGCAGAATGACGTTACTTGCCCCAACAAAATAGTAGCCCCAGAAATTCTTGGTGCCGCCCACATGGAAGAGGGGCATGATCTGAATTTGCCTGTCCCCGCATTCTAGGCCAAGGGAGATAACGAACCTCCTCGTATCTTCCATAGCGCGTCGTTGCGAATACAGCGCGCCTCGAGGCATGCCCGTGGTACCACTGGTGTAGAAGATGAACAAAGGGTCGTCCTCTTCCACCTGAACCTCAGGTTCCTCTAGGGAATATTTTTCCAAATGCTCTCCGTAGGAAATCATATCCCTGGCAGAGTGCTTAAAAGAGATGAAGTTCTTTACCTTTGGCAGGCGAGGCCTTAGGGAATCGGCCATCTCCAGTAATTCAGGACCCACAAAAAGGGTGTTGGCTTCTGAATAATTGATAATGTAGTCCAGTTCATCCGCTTGCAACCTGGGACTGAAGGGTGAGGCAATGAACCCTCCCTTCATGGCCGCCCCGTAGACCTCCGTGTATTCCAGGCAGTTCCACGAGAGGATCCCTAGTACGTCTCCCTTCTTGGCCCCCATGGCATGCAAAGCGTGGATCAGGCTGTTCACTCTGTCATTAAATTGGGCAAAGGTCAGCGTCTTCGATCCGCACTTGAAGGCCTCCTCACCCGCATAGAGCACCGCATTCCTATAAATGATATCCGCATAGGTTCCTATTGTATATCGGCTTAGTTCCCTTAAGATCAAATTTGATCCCATATTTGCCCGTTTCTTCAGTACCTCATGAGGCTTGGCAAGAACAAAGCTATGGAAGGGAAAAACATAATCACCAGCATGGCTGTAAGGTCGATCAGGATAAAGGGCACCACAGATTTGTAAATGTCCATCATGCTAATCCCTTCTGGCGCGACCCCCCTCATCACAAACAGGCACAGACCAAAAGGAGGCGTTGTCATGCCTATTTGCATGTTTATAAGGACCAACAATCCAAACCAAACAGGATCAAAACCCAGGGCGTGAACTATGGGCATAAAGATGGGGAAGGTGATCATCATGATGGAAACCTGCTCCATAAAAGTCCCTAAAACCACCATCAGGGCCTGCATAACACCAATGATCACAAGAGGGGAAAAGGGAAAGCTGACCACAAGCTCCACAAGCCCCCTGCTGGCCCCTGTAAACGCCAAGATCTGGCTGAAAGCGGTTGATCCGGTTAGGATCATGAACATCATCACAGTGATGCGCAGGGTAGAGTCTACTGATTTTTTTAGGACCTCCCAGGTCATCCTCCTGTAAAGGACGATCAAGAGCGCAGTCGTCATCACCCCCATGCCTGCCGATTCAGTGGGTGTGGCCAGACCGGCAAAGATGAGCCCGGTCACCACAAATATGATGGCTGCAAATGGAAGAACATTTTTCACCAAGGCCAATATCTTTTCCGACCAAGGGACCATTTGGGGAGTGTAGGCGGGGGCAATGCTTGGTTGTAATGCACACCTGAGTGTGATGTAAGCCACGTAAAGGCAGGCAATAAATACGCCGGGCAGAATTCCGGATATCAAAAGCCGACCAATGGAGACCTCTGCCAAGGATCCCAAGACCACGGCCAAGGCACTGGGAGGGATTATCATGGCCAGGGATCCGCTCATGCACGCACCTATGGAAATGGTCTTGTGGTATCCTCTTTTCTGCATTTCTGGAAGAAGCAAAGATCCCAACATGGCGGCTGTCCCCATACTTGAACCGCTCAGCGTAGAAAAGATGGTGGCACCTCCCACACTGAGAAGGCACAGTCTCCCAGGTATGCGTCCCATCCATTTATCCAGGGTATCTATGGCTCTGATAAAGGCCCCGGAGTGGAACAGGAGCTCTCCCATCAATATGAAAAGGGGTACGGGCAGAAGGACGAAAGTGCTAATGGAAGAAAAGATCGAGTGGCCCAGTTGACCTAAACCGGTGGCACCCCCCCATAAAAAATATATTCCTAGAACATCCACAATGGTAAATGCAAGGAACACGGGGAACCCAGCGCCTAAAAGGAGCAGGAAAGTCCCGACGATTATGATGAGTAGGGCCCACCATTCCATTAATTCTTCTCTCTCAATTCTTGGAAATGTCCAAAGAACTGCCGCGCAAATTCTATAAGCAGTAAGAAATAACCGAGGGCGATTAGCATCAAGAAATAATACTTTGGAATGGAGAGGGTCTTTATAACCACAACACCGGAAACATAAGAATCCCAAGAAGTGGCCATACTAAACCCACAAATAATGGCAGAGATGAGGACGCCCATGGCCTTTGAGAAGAGCCCCAAATAGATCCGGGTTTTAGGGCCCATCTGCGCCACTATAATGTCTATGCTCACATGCCCACCCTTTTTCAAAAGCCAGGGCGCCCCTAAAAATGCAATGGCAAATAGGATATACTCGCAGACTTCCACCGTCCAGACCTGCGGTTTACGAACAAAATACCTCATCCAGATTTCAAAACAGACAATCAATACGGCTCCCACCAGCAGAACACCTGCCAAGAAGGCCATGAAATCGATAATCCGGTCAAAGATCCTTTTGTTGCCCAACATGTCTCAATGCCATTTGTGGGCTGGGACAGCCTCTTTGAAAACCGATTGTCCCAACCCTGGTTCCTTAAGCCTTATGAATGGCCTCTCCTCCAAACGGTATCATGGCTTGGCAGGTGGCACATGATTTTTTTCCGTCCGGCCATAACCTAGGCCCGATCACTGCCAGGGAAATGCCCCTTTAGGCAATGCCTTCCTCGAAGAAACTTTCCTCAGTTTGGGTCCGTACTCAGGGGCCATCCCTATGACGTACTCCCATGTCTTGTCATAGCAGATCTTGACAAACTTCTCTGCTTCCCCAGGTGGCAGTTGGATCCACTTCACGCCCGCCTGCGCTCTGATCCTTTCATCCTTCTTCACGATCAATTCATTACGCATCGTAGCGATATATTCCATATCTTCCATAATCTCCATAACGAGGTCCTGCACGTCCTTGGGAATCTTATTCCACTTGTCCAGGTTTACCATCGTAGCCGGCTCCATCTGAAACACCCCAGGCTTCAAGGTATATTTGGTGACTTCCTGAAGACCAAAACTCGTTGTTCCGACGGCAGGCCACATATACGCATCCACGACACCCCGTTCCATGGATGTATATATTTCCGTTGGAGGGAGGGTAAGGGGTGTTGCACCCAAGGCCTTGAGAAAGGGTATGTACAGGGGCATGACCCTCATCTTCATCCCTTTGAAGTCCTCGATTTTCCCAATCTTTTTGTTGGAATACACGAGGAAGGGAACCATATTGTGCAATCTCCCAAGATATTTGGCATTGACCCTTTTTTCGAAAATTTCACCCCAAATTTCGAAGGCCCCGGTCTTACGCTCTTCCCATTCGGCCAGTTCAGTTAGCCCTTTTGCCCACGCCTCAGGCATAAGGGCCTTCATATAACCAAACGGGTAGTAGAGGATCATGTCGATCGTTCCCGCTTTCAAGGCGTGGATCTGATCGAAGCTTTTGATGACTTCAGGACCCCCTACCCAGTCTATCTTGAGTTTTCCCTCCGCTTTTTGGTTAATCTTGTTTACCAGGATAGGAACGGGATCGTTATTTAAATGGTTCTTAGGAAAAGCGGTCACCGCCTTGAGAACAATAGGCCCACTCATGGCCTCTGTGGCGGTAAAGCCTAAAGCCAAAGTAATGGCCAAAGCCAACCCAATAACTTTTTTCATGCCGACCTCCTTATCTTTATTTTTGGATTCAACATAAAACCCCTTTGAGGTCATTCGCTCCTCTAAAACGCATCTTCTCTCGTAATCTTTGCGCGATTATCACCCCCTCTCCCTATCGCCCCAAACCGTAAGGTTATTTTGGGACCTGTGAAAGTGTACCAACAAAGACCGCTCATCGTCTTTTCCTCAGTCCTCTTTTCCGTGTCTTGCCCTGAGGATTTTGATAAGGGCATGGACAAACTGAACCAATTTGGGCGCCTTTTGGTGAGCTAGGTGGTTTCTGCAAAATAAGTAGGATTGTGTGTAAAAACTAATTACTGACAGAAAAGATACGCTAAGTCAATAGGCCAGGTGTGACCCTGATCCACCATCAAGGCATCATCTGCCATTCGACAAGCCGTTCGACAGGCTCACGGTCCTGAGCAAAGTCGAAGGGCCGTTCGACAGGCTCACGGCCCTGAGCAAAGTCGCAGGGCTGCGTTGCCTTCAATCGCTCCTCCCCCCGCCTTCGCGGGGGCAGGCTTGCGGCGCATTACATCTAATACCTTGCTGATGATCAGTAATGTTCCATAAGTCCCTGATTTCAGTCCTCAATCCCAAATGAGACGGTGGATTTGGGGGTGACCCCGGAACTTCATTTTCAAATACCAGATGTATTCTTTAATTCTTGTGAAGTTTGGGCGCTGGCAAGAGTTCTTTAATCGCGGCATTTAAGAAGATCTTCATGTCTCTCGGTGTTCTCGACCCGTCATACCTTATCTCGAGGGTTCTCTTTCTCCTATTTTTATGGCTCAATGCCTAACTGCGTAAGGAGTCGTTTGACAAATTCCTGTCCGTCCGGTTCATACGCAGGAGGAACCCATGGCATACGCTCCAATGTCTGTAGCATGGAAGGCAACAGGTCAAAGGGGATGGATATAAGTTGCTGACCTTCCGGAAATAGCTTTCTACGCTTCATGCCATGGCCAAAACCAGTGGTTATATAATTCAGTTCGCCGGTTAGATACGGGTAAATGTATATCCATGCGCATCCTATGGCGGGTGAAGACTTGCTCGACCACATTTTGCCCGTTTTATAGCTCATTGCCCGGAGCAAAATCTCCGCCTGGTTGGTATTGGCCAGGAGGATCAATAGATCTGGTTCAAATTGGAGGGTATCTAACGGAGAAAAAGCAACGTATTTAACCACACCTTTCCCTATCCTTGGGATATATAAGTAGAGTCTGCTCGCGGTCCGAGGCTCTTCAAAGATTTTTAGTCCGGCCCCAAATTCTCCATTTATGAAAGGCTCCGGCGCATCGGCCTGCCCTAACACATAGGGTCCTGCCTCGCAGGTATGATTCTCCACGTCAGCATAAAAGGCATTCCCCTTCTGTGCCTTCTTGAGCATTTCGCACAAAGCCATGTTTTCTCCTAGCCTTTTGACCATGTCTGGTCGTTTGACTAGGAACTTAACGCCCACAGGCTTTACGTCGAAATCAAACTTGTCCAAAACTGCAAAATCTTTTTCAGTAAGAGTCATCTTAGCCTCCACCTCCTATAGAATTTAAAACGGACAGCTGGGGTGCTGACACCCATAAGAGAAAGATAATGATTTACAACGGTAGTATACATGAGGCACGACAAATTCGCGCTTATAAGACAGGTTTAGGTGGGCCGTATGCCGGAAGCTATGTTTTTGTTCTCTAGTCTTTTTAGAGGATTCCGGGGGCTCTTTGCGAAGAACCCCCGTAAGGAATGTTATTAACGCTTATACAGGTGACGACAAGGCCAGGTCCCCTGCTTCACCACCTTACCCTTAAGCTGCTGATCAACGCGTACTTCATCAACACCTTCGATATCACCCGGACCATAGGTGAGCGGTGTACTGCTTAAGTTTCCCGTATCAAGGTTCTTGATCTGGTTGAAGCCATGGGTCATGACGTCGGCCGGCTTTAACTGCTTATAGGGCACTTTTTCCAGGGCAAGCCTTAAGGCCTCAACCTGGATCATGGCCTCAAGGATACCTGCCACGTACATGATGTGGGTAACCCGTTTGTTGGGGCGATACTTTTTCTGTAGTTCGTCGCAAAATCGTATCCCAAGGGTGTCCATGTCATCCAAGGGAGGGAAGCCACCAGAGACGACAAAACCGTCACCCAGGGCACCCATGGCCGCAGTGAACACGGGAAGGTGACTAGGTGTGGCCGCGGCAAAGGTTATTTTGTAGTCCAGATGGGGTCCCATCCCCAACCTCACCGCTTCCTTTATGGTGGGCTGAGAGCCGGGGTTGATCACGCAACCGAAGGCAAAATCAACTTTGTTTTTCTTGAGCCACATGAGCTGGGTGGTGGGTGGAGAGGTGGGCACCAGAGGCACGTACTGGCTGCCAGCAAGCTCAAATCCTATCTTTTTGAGATAATCCTTGAGCTCAGGGACCTCAACCGACCTGCCAAAAGGGTGGTCGCTGGTGAGGAAGGCAAACCTTGGTTTCCTTTTTTCCTTCCAGTTCTCTAAGAACCATTCAGCGGCCGCTGCCGCGTCATCGGTATAAATGGGGTAATAGGTGTGGACGGTTTGTGGCGGCTTCAGGAGATAGGGCCCCGTGGCCATACTCACGGAACCCATGCGGTCGTCATTCAGCCTGTCCTTTAGTGCCAGCGCCTGTGGCGACCCCGAACACCTGAAGACCAGCATTCCCTTAGCCTTGAGTTCCTCATAAATGGTCAGTGCCTTAGGTGGCTTGAGCTCATCATCTCGCCACATCACCTCCAGGGCGATATCAGCGGGGAATTTCACGTTTCGCCAGGGAGCTAGACCCTTTGTCTCATTGACATATTTGCTATAATCCTCGTACCCGGCCAGAACGGCCGCGGTATCCTCAGCATAGGCGCCGGTTAGCGCCATAGTGCCACCGATATATAATTTTTTCGCATAGGCAGTGGGGGCAACAAGTCCCGATAATGCCACCAGCATAATCAGGGAAGCTGCCAACACCAATCTTAATTTACCCATTTTTCCCCTCCTCCTTTCTGGTTTATGATTTTGTTTACACCATAGATTAGGTCTTCACCTGGATTCAATCACCTCCCTTCACTCGCCTTCGCCACGATGCCCCGTGCGTAGGCACAGGGGGAATGGCGAGAGGCGACCACGGCGCAGCCCGCAGGGCGAAGCCGGGTGGCTACGGCGTAGTTACGCTTGGCTTTAACACATTCGCCCCGCCCTGTGGGCGGGGAGCTTCACTCTGATTCTTGATGTGAAAAAGGCCATAACTCGAAATAGGCCTTGATAATTTCCCACCGGTGAGCGAGCCCCCTGGGTTCAAATATAAGGAAAAGGATAATTATTAATCCCCGGGTAATGAGACCCAGTGCCGCTGCTGCCTGCGGAGCAACGGCTGCGGCTAAGATGGGGCCCACAATAGTGACCAGCTCATCCAGTAGCTTGAGAGATATGGCGCCGAAAATAGCCCCCAAGGTGCTGCCCATACCACCCACAATGAGCATGCCCAGATACCAGACTGAATCCATGAAAGGAAACAGCTCAGCAGAGGCGTAAGCGAAGTAATGAACCAGCAGTACCCCGGCCACCCCGGCATAAACACAGCCGATAAAAAAGGCCTGGAGCTTATAACTCCACAGATTGATCCCCATGACCTCAGCCGCCAGGTCGTTATCTCTGATAGCCACGAAGGCCCTGCCTGCCCTAGTCCTGACAATGTTTTGAGCCGTGTACGTGGCCAGGCAGGCAAATACCATAACCAGGTAGAAGTAGCTCCTCTTGGACTTTAACGCGATACCGGCTATCTCAGGCCTGGGGACAGTGAACCCGTCGCCACCCCCGGTGAGACCGTGTAGCTGGAGTATGAGCCAGACAATAATAAAGTGTGCGGCGATCGTGGCCATAATCAGGTAGAAGCCCTTGATCTTTAGTGACGGCAGGCCGAAGATCAAACCTGCTATTCCCGCAGCCAGGGCGCCACAAGGGAGGGTTGCCCAGAATGGCCAGCCCAGCTTGACCATTAAGATGGCCGAGGTATAGCCACCGACGGCCATAAAGCCGGCATGGCCTATGGAGATTTGACCGCAATATCCGGTTAAAATGTTGAGCCCGTGGACACTGACGATGGCAATGCCGATCATGGTCATTAAAGTCAGTAAGCGATCACTGAGAAAAAATGGGCACGCGAAGAGAAGGATGAGAAAGGCAAATAGCATCCCCCAGTGCAGCGTGGTGCGGAAGATGGCGGTATCCTGCGCGTAGTTTTCGTGAAAGGTTCCGGTGCGCAAACCCATTGATTAAATCCTTTCTATGGTGACCAACCCAAATAGACCATGGGGTCTGAAAATGAGGACGATGATCATGACGATAAAGGGGAAGACATGAGCCAGTCCACCCCCAGCAGGGAGTAAGGGGTCCAGGTATCCGGCAGCCACGTTCTCCAGAACGCCCAGTATAATTCCTGCCACAATGGCCCCACCAATGGAGTTTACCCCTCCCAGTAGCACCACCGCAAATGCCTTCAAACCCACCTCAGCCAGGGGGATCATAACGCCGGATACGCCCCCCAAGAGAATGCCGCCGATTACACCGACGACAGAGGCAATGACCCATGAGACGGCATAGACGGTGGTAGCCCTGATGCCGGCACTCTGCACCACCTGCAAATCCTCGGCAGTGGCCCTCATGGCCAATCCGATTTTCGTATACCGGAAAAAAACCATGAGTATGGCTACCGCAGCGACAGACACGATGAGCCCGATTAAAGACTCTGAAGGTATGGATATCTCACCCAGTTTCAGGGATAAAGTGGGGAGTACACCGTGGTAAGTCTTATATTCGCCACCCCAGAGTAAGGTTGCCAGCCCTTCCAAAACACTGGCCAGCGCTATGGTCATCATGATGACAGCCAGTACAGGTTGACCCACCAGTGGGCGCAGGGTAAGGCGTTCTATTAACAGGCCCATGATGATGGCCACGCCTATGGCCATTAGCAGGCTGGCCCATACGGGTAGGCCGAATGGTACCAGGAAGGTATAGCCCAGGTAACCCCCCATCAACACAAAGTGTCCTTGAGCAATATTAAATGCTTCGGAACATTTAAGAATGATCACAAATCCTATGGCGACAAGGGCATAGACCATACCCAGGGCAAAACCGGTTACCACTAATTGCATAAAGAAGGTCATAAGGTAGCCTCTTCAACAGACTTGATGAGGCTGTCGGAAAACGCCCATCTGCCATTCGACAAGCCGTTCGACAGGCTCACGGCACTGAGCAAAGTCGCAGGGCTGCGTTACCCTCGTCCCTCGTCATTGCGGCGTACTTCTATGTACGCCTCATTCCTCGGGATGTCGGAAGCCTTGCATCTGGACATTTTCCATCAGCCTCTCAGATGCTGGTTTTTAGACAGTATTGATGTTAATTGTCGTCTCTATGGTTCCCATCCGCTCATCCCCGTAACTGCCCCGAGCTTCTATGGGCACCTCGGTCTCGCCATGATAGATCGCATGGATAAGCTCGCGATAACGCTCTTCTAAAAATCTCCTTCTCAGTTTTCTGGTTCTGGTTAACTCGCCTTCATCGGGGTCAAATTCTTTGTGCAGATTGACGTATTTCTTCACCCTGGCACTAGACGGTAGGTCTTTATTTATTCTGTCTATATCTGTTTTCACCAGTCCATAGACCTCTGGCTGCTGAGAAAGGTCGGCGAAGGTGGTATAGGCCACCCTCCTCTGCCCAGCCCACCGGCTCACATTATCATAATTAATGATGATGATTGCGGAGGCAAAGGCCCTCTCTGGGCCGGCCAGCACCCAGGCGTCCTTGATGTAGGGACTGGACTTGAGCCGGCTTTCAATAAATTGGGGGGCCAGTTCATCGCCACTGGCCAGCTCAACAAGGTCATCTAGCCTGTCCAAAAAGACAATCTGTCCGTCCTCCCTGACAAAACCTCTGTCTCCAGTATAAAACCACCCCTCTTTAAGGACCTGGGCGGTCTTCTCAGGGTCCTGGTAATAACCCACAAAAACTCCGGGCTGCCGATAGATGATTTCACCCGCATCGGTTATTTTTACCTCTGTGCCCGGGTGTGCAGGGCCCACAGTCTCTAAATGGATGTCATCGTTCTTGGCTCCGGTTAGAGCACCGCCCTCCGTGGTCGCATACAGGCTC
>JASFEQ010000064.1:0-14881 GCA_050124735.1 Desulfobacteraceae bacterium
ATTTGTGCAAGTCCTCGTTAAGTTGACTATTTCTCTTAGAAAACTAATCCTCATGGACAAAGAAGCACCTTATCCCCAAAGCGCTCGGATAAGGAAAAAGAGAGCGCCTCCACCGCTTTCTGGTCAGAGAACTCCACCATGAGTTCTCCCTCTTCGCCCACCACCAAATGCCCATGTTTCTCCACCACTTCTTCCACATCTGATGGTTCCACTGTCCACCAATCACGCGTGCGCATGAGCAGCTCCCTGCCCTTCAATCGTCTAGGCGTAACCAGATCGATGCTACGAAACCAAGCCGCCCATCCAATTTCTGCTGGCGACCTTAGGACCGGGCTCACCGGATCATGATATATCCGGCACCGACCAAATAGTCTCAACCTGATCACCGCAGGACCTCCTTGAGTACAATTTCGATCTTTTCTTCTTTAGGCAAGGTCTCATGTGGAACCTCTACACCATCCAAGTTCATAGCCCACGACAAGCAATGGGCGTATATACAAGCCGCCTGCTCCTCTCCCACCTCGATACCCAATCTGGACGCCTTTACCCAGCAGCGCTCGAGATAGTGACGGGCCTTGTCACGCCACCGCCTCAGTCTGGGATCAAAGGGAGATATACTCAAGCGCTTTAGTAGATCTCCTTGGACCATCTCTATGCGCCCGAACGCGCGCCGCATCATCCGCACAGAAGGGTCAACTCCCCAGTCATCTGCAACACCCATCAGATCTCCTAATCCTCATAAAATCCACCAAAGATTGTCGTTAGGCTGAGCCTTTTCTTGAGAGGTCTCTTCCTCGCAAGGCAAAGCCGATTGTACCCACAAGACCGCATGAAAAGGCAACCAGAAAATTCACGGCTGGACCCGTTTGCCAGAGGAAGGCACCGCCGAATGCGGCGACAGAGACGATCACGTCTCGAAGGAGCTAATAGAGCCCGAACATGCCTGCTTTGCGATCTTCGGGTGCCAGATCCATGATGACGGCCTTCCGCGTGGGTTCACCGAACTCCTTGAGGCCGCGTAAGATGAATGCGAACACGAGCCACGCAAATGACTTACAGAACAGAAGCACCAGGGGAAATAGAGTGAAGAAGAGGAAAGTTGTGGTCACAAATGGTTTCTTGGTCGTTCGATCAGCAAAATAGGCGACGGGAATATAGATGAGCATGGCGGTGAGCATGTCAATACTTGTAAGTAGACCGAATTGAACCGCGGTGACGAGGGATGAGGGTAACGCAGCCCTTCGATGCTTCGACATTGCTCAGCATCGACCGTGAGCCTGTCGAACGGCTTGTCGAATGGCAGAGGGGCGTTTTCCGACAGCCTCCTTAGAATTTTACAACCTTAGGCTTGGGGAGATGCCGCCCTATTCACATTTCCCCGCCAATCTCAGAAAAAAGGCTTGACATTTCAGCAGGAGCGCGTAACTTAGTTAACACTATGAACTATTCTCACGCCAAAACCCCTGATAACCTGTTGACCTATCAATCTCGGAGACTGCAGGACCTGATACATGAAATACTCCAGTGCTGCCAGGAGAGGATGCTATTTGAATCACACAAGTTCGGTCTTCCCCAGGCAGAGTTGAAGTGCTTGATGCTATTTGACATGGAAAGATATTTGACAGTGAAGAATATTGCCCAAAAAATGGAAGTGGCGAAAAGCCGTGTCACTAAAATCATGGATGGATTGACCAAAAAACGCCTGATCCAGACTACTGAAGATCCCAACGATGGGAGAGTCAAACTGCTTAGCCTTACGCCGGCAGGTCAAAAGAAGTTGAAGGAGATCGACACCTTTACAAGACAAATCCACCAAAAGATACTCTATCACATGGACTTAGAACAGAGGAAAGCCATCCTCTCCTCCTTAGAATTGCTCAGGTCATCCATGGAGGCTGTCAAAGCACAGTTGAAATGAGCCGCAAAGTAGTTAATAAGGTTAACAAATTTGCCCAAATGGGCTCTCATTGTGACATTAAGTTATAGGGTAGCCCTCCAATTTCTTATTGGAGAGGAGGGTTGGGTGAAATCACAAAATCATTTTGATAAGGAGGAACATTCAATGAACGAAGAATTAGATGCCCAGATTGAAAAAAAGGTCAAAGAGATCTTGGATCGAGAACTGGAAAACCGAGTCACTGAGGCACTTCAGCAGAAGGGCGGCGAGGACAGGGCTGCCATTATCGCCTCAAAAGGGACTCTTGACATGGCCTATCCCCCGCTTATTCTGGCCAGCACGGCTGCGGCCATGGATATGGACACGGCCATCTTTTTTACCTTCTACGGCCTAGACATCATTAACAAGAAGAAAAATGCCAGTTTAAAAGTGCCTCCCCTGGCAAATCCAGCCATGCCTGTGCCCATGCCCAATATCATAGGTGCCCTGCCCGGCATGACGGCCATGGCCACATGGATGATGAAAAAGTGGATGGGAGACCAGAACGTCCCCTCCATCACTGAGTTACTAGAGGCGTGCGTGGAAGGCGGGGTAAAACTCATTGGTTGTCAAATGACCATGGATGTGATGGGTGTACCCCGTGAGGACTTGATCGATGAAATCGAGGTGGGAGGAGCTGCCACCTTCCTGGAGTTTGCCTCTCGGGCCAACCTCACCCTCTTCATTTGAGACAGAAACAACATTGGAACGTTCGTATAATATATTAAATAAATATAGTTATAACATTTTATTGAAGTATAACATTATTTTTATAGTTCTGTGACGAACGTTCCCCAAAACTCCCGGGTCATGCCCTCGGGGAATCTCTGAGTATCACAGCGCTTAGCCCATAATAAGCGCTGTAGCAACTTCGCCACAGTATTCTTTGCTATCTGTATCCACTGGGACCAGATCGATTTCCGATACAGAGGATGCACCTAGGCCCAGTTCAACGGCCCTCACGATCTGTCTCTGCTGGAAGATTTTTCGCTCCATAATGGCACGGTTGCTTCCCAAGACCTTCAGGAGGGCCAATCCTGCGGCGTCAATGGCCACACGGTCTGCTGAGGCAAGAAATACGTCCCCTTTCGCCCTCTTGCCTATGGCAGGACCCCCGTCCACAAAGACATCAATTCCATCCAGGACAACCAAGTCAGGGGAAAAAGGTTCATTGATTTCTGCAATCATCTCTTCCTGTTTCGGGGATCCATGTAGCTCACCCATGTATGGGAAGCCATGTCGAGACGTGGGCACGACCCCCACATGGAGTTTCAGGGACATGGTAAAGACACCACCAAACTGATGTGTCTTTAGGCAACAGGTGGATATGAGGAACTCCGCTTCCAGGATGGGACGGGCAATCCTAAAGCCATTTGGCCAATGGGTCTCCTTTGGTTTGAACTCAACCCAGTCTCGTTCATTGAGGGTATCAAAGTCTATGATCTTCACGTCCCTCTGTTCAAGAAGGGGTATAATGCCCTTTCTTTTCATCACCTCTGAGGTGGGTGGGTAGCTTCTTTCACCTAAAGTGATGGATTTTGCCCCCATGGCCCAGACCTCATCCACCAAAGACGTTAAAGTGTCATTGTGCGTAGAACCTGGGGTGGGGTCCGCTGTATTGAAGTTGGGTTTGATGAGTACGTTTTTCCCCCTTAATGGATGGCTATCCAGTGCCTGAAGCGTTGCTTTCACACCCTTTTTCCGATCTCCTGTTTTCACAAACGTGACCTTGCTCAACCCGGTTCCTCCCTTCTCTTATTCCATGGAGTTATATGCCGCACTTTGGCCTGAACGGCCCTTCGATGCTTCGACCTTGCTCAGCATCGACCCTGAGCTTTGTCGAAGGGTCGACTTTGCTCGGGACCGTGAGCCTGTCGAACGGCTTGTCGTATGGCAGATGATGCCTTGATGGGGATCAAGGAACTTAAAGCTCGTTGACATCCCTTATGATATTTAAATATAATTAAAAACTCATAAAAATCAATTAGTAGAAACCTATTGAAATAAAAATTCCCATTATGCCCCAATCACTTGGCCAAAAACCGATGGAAATCCTGATTACTGGAGGTTGCGGATTCATAGGCTCCAATTTTGTGAGATACATCCTCGAGAAAAGGAAGGATGCTAAAGTCATTAATATTGACAAACTCACCTATGCTGGGAACCTGGCCAATCTGACGGATGTGGATGAGAACTATCCTGAACGATATCTGTTCATAAAAGGAGATATTGCAGAGAAAGAGGTCATTCGTGATATTTTTGAGAGATTTGACATAGCCTGGGTGGTCAATTTTGCTGCCGAATCCCATGTTGACCGCAGTGTCATGGGCCCTGAGATATTCGTTCTCACCAACATCATTGGTACTTTCAATCTCCTTGAGGCGGCAAGAACATCCTGGCCCATAGACGATCATAAAAAGCTGATTGAGAAACGTTTTCTTCATATATCCACAGACGAGGTCTATGGGTCGTTGGGGGAAACGGGTCACTTCACCGAACAATCACCTTATGACCCATCCAGTCCCTATTCTGCCAGCAAGGCATCCTCTGATCATTTGGTTAGGGCCTATTGCCGAACCTACGGCCTGCCCGCCATGATTACCAACTGCTCCAACAACTATGGCCCCTTTCAATTTCCGGAAAAGCTGATCCCTTTGATGATTTCAAATGCTGTGAAAGGGATGGAACTTCCCATTTACGGGGACGGAGAGAACGTGAGAGACTGGCTCTATGTGGAAGATCATTGCAGGGCGCTGCTGACGGTGCTGGAACAGGGCGTCACGGGCGAGTGCTATAATATCGGTGGCAACTGTGAGAAGAGGAATAAGGATATCGTCCACCTCATATGCGACACCCTGGATAAAAAATTGGGGCTCATAAACAATCGCCCAAGAAGAGACCTTATAAGATATGTCGCTGACCGGCCAGGACACGATAGGAGATATGCCCTAAACACCGCCAAGATTAGGAAAGAACTGCTCTGGGAGCCCAAGTTATCCTTCGAGGAGGGGATTCAACGGACCATTGATTGGTACCTTCAGAACTTCAAATGGGTGGAGGATATCCTGGATGGGAGCTATATGGAATATTACCGGAAACAATACGGGGAGAGGCTGAATGGGACACAGTAAGAAAATCAAGGGGATCATACTGGCTGGCGGCCATGCCACGCGACTTTATCCTGCGACAAAAACCATTTCCAAGCAAATTTTGCCCGTCTATGACAAACCTATGATCTATTATCCCCTTTCTGTCTTGATGCTGGCGGGTATTCGGGAGATTATGATCATCTCAACGCCTGCAGACCTGCCCCTATTTGAAAGACTCCTCGGCGATGGCCAACAGATTGGTCTTTCCTTCCATTATGCGGAACAGCCAAGACCAGAGGGGTTGGCCCAGGCCTTTATTATCGCAAAGGAATTCATTGCAGATCACCACTGTTGCCTCATCCTGGGGGATAACCTCTTTTATGGCCACGACCTCGTGGGTCACGTCCAAAGAGCGGCCCAGGCCCGAGAGGGTGTTACCATTTTTGCCTACTGGGTCCATGATCCAGAAAGATATGGGGTTGTGGTCTTCGATCGTGATGGCAGGGCGTCAGATATTGTTGAAAAGCCTAAGTCCCGTATCTCGAACTGGGCGGTGACGGGTCTCTATTTCTATGATCATCAAGTTTCCGAGATTGCTGCCGGCCTGAAGCCCTCTGCCAGGGGGGAATATGAAATCACCGATCTTAATCGCGCCTACTTGAAAAAGGGCCAGCTGAATGTGCAGAAATTGGGCAGGGGTATTGCCTGGCTGGATACGGGAACTCACGAATCCTTAGTGCAGGCCACAAATTTTATACAGACCATTGAGCAGCGCCAGGGCCTAAAAATAGCCTGTCTAGAGGAAATCGCATACTTTATGGGCTACATTTCCAAGAAAGAGTTGGAGGCATTGGCCCTCACCATGAAAAACAGCAGCTATGGGGATTACCTGCGAAAGATCCACCAAGAAGAGGACGAATAGATCAATGCATTTCAGACCCTCCCCTGCTCTCCCAGAGATCATCATTATTGAGGCTGAACTCTTCCAGGACGATCGGGGTTATTTCTTGGAGATGTATCACCAGGCGAAATTCGTAGATGCGGGCATCAAGGCAGATTTCATTCAGGACAATCGATCCCGCTCTCGCCAGGGAACGATCCGAGGACTCCATTATCAATTGAGAAGACCTCAAGGCAAACTGGTCTGGGTACTGTCCGGAGAGGTCTTTGATGTGGCTGTGGATATAAGGCGAGGCTCACACACATTTGGGAAATGGCAGGGAACTTTACTCTCTTCTGAGAATAGAATGGGAATTTATATCCCTCCCGATTTTGCCCATGGTTTTTGTGTCCTCAGTGAACAGGCAGAGGTATTCTATAAATGCACCGAATTTTATTCCCCTGAGGATGAACGAACTATCCGATGGGATGATCCTGAACTGGCCATTGACTGGCCCGAAAAACACCCTATTTTGTCAAAAAGGGATGCCATTTCTCCTCTCCTAAAAGACGCCGAATTACCCCCATAAGTAAATAATCCGGGCTCTCCAAGGCGTAGGCTCTAGGAACCGGAGGCCCAAAGCACCCTTCTCTGATTACACCCCGCAGTGGTGTGAAGTGAGGGCATGCCCTCACACAGGAACAACTCCATTCCTTTACCGTCTCAAAGTTCTGCTCTGAGGCTGCCAGGAACGAAAGATCTGATAAGGGCCTTCATCAACAAGATATCCTCATGGTTGATCACCTTAACCAGAAAGAGGAATGCCACGTAAAGGGTGAAAAGAAGCAATATCCAACCGATCAGAAGTATTCCCCCTGGCTCGGCCAGAACCGAAATCCCTAATACGAGTCCTGATGCCACACAGATTCTCAGCGTTGAGCTCATGTGGACACTTATCTGGTATATCCTGTACACATAGTAAAGCCCCGCGCCTAGAGACACTATTCCCGTAATAAGGGTGGCCAGGGCTCCGCCCTCGATGCCGTAAAGATGTACCAAATAGTAGTTGCTCCCCGCAGAGATGAGAATCGAAATAGCAGCGATTCCCGCGGGAATTTTGGATCGACCACTCGCGTTAATCATGGCAGAAATGACGAAAAAGGTTTGCAAAAAAAACCACGCCCAGACAAGCAGGGAAAGGGCATTTCCCGCTTTTGCATATTCTGGAGTAAAAAACAGGGACAACAATCCCTTGGCCTGGACAGATATGATCACTGCAATGGGGACGAAGAACATGAGTAGATACCGCATGGAGGTCTGTATGTAGGCATTCGTCCTCTCCACATCTTTCGTGGAAACAGAATGGGAAATGGATGGCAGCAGAGTTAGTGAGAGTGCAGCGCTGACGATCGTCAGTGTGGTACACAGCACTCGGGCAGAAGTGTAGAAACCCACGTACTCTCCTGATCCGCTGAGGGTCTTTATAAAAAACAGGTCTAGGGATGTTAACAACTGAAAAAAGATCGCATAGAGTATGACAGGGAATGAAAAATGGATGATCTGCGCGTAACCGACCGACGTTTGGCCTGCCTTTGGCTTAAAAAGGATGACGGCGTAAATCAATCCTGTCAGGGAAGCGGCGGCGTATCCTCCAAGAACCCCATATATACCGTACCCCAGGTATATGAAGAGAAACACGAAAAGCGCCCTCGGGAATGAATCTATGGTCATATGTATGGCCTGCCTTTTAAATTCCCGATAGCCCCCGAAGAAATTGTTAAATAATTGATTTATGGACCGAATGAAAATGACAATGGGGAGGAATTTGAGATATGGGATAAATGTCTTATCCCGAAAAACATCTGCGATCATTGTGGACAAAAGATAGACGAGTAGGCAAATGAGAAGGGTGTAAACAAATTGGAGAATTAGAGACTTGTTTCTTATCTCTTTTCCGTCAGCTCCCTCGGATAGATATTTCGCTGCAGCCGTGGGAATCCCCTGCATGAGAAGAATTTGCAGCAGTGTCAAAATGGAGAGAATGACACCTATCGCTCCATAGGTACTCGGCGAAACATTTCTGGCTAATACAAAATGGATGAGATAACCACTCAGATAAAACAAAACATAACTGGTGATGAGGTAGATACTGCCTTTGGCTAAATGATGATCACTCATTCTCATTCAATATGTCAGACAGATATTTCATACTCCAGCGGTGTTCCCTGGAGATTCTGTAGGGAATTGATTACCTTCCTCGGGGCTCAATGATTCTATGAATCCAGTCTATAGTTGTTTTCCCTTTGATACGATATATCTGAGAGGGGCGTTGGATAGTACGACGAATAAAATCTTGAACTTATCGGCCGGGCGGAGCTTTGATTTCAGAACCGATCGCAAAAGATGATAGGGCAATCTTGCCAGCGGGAAGAGCTTGTCTATTGGATTTAGCTGCCTATAATTTTGAGTCTGATACCGCCGCATTCTCTTTCCATATGACTCTCCCGTATAATGATATCTTCTGTATCTGGTAGCAGAACCCACATGTGCAAAGCTCCCTAGCAGCGCTTTCTCCAGGAGCGAAACGGTGTCATTCCCAATGATCTCTTCGTGTCCACGAATACGCTTCAAAAGTTCAGTTCGCGCAAGCCCATAAAAACATTCCCAATTACCCCAAAATACCAAGGCAGAGCGTGTCACCACATCCAACCCCCTGGTATCAAAGTGTGCGATAGGCTTGTTTGGTATGGGATTGTCTTCCTCATCAATCCATTGGGTCGTGGCAAAGGAAAGCACCGATTCCCCATTTTCTTGGAGGGTACGCAGGCAATCTTCAACAAGATTTAATGACAAGATTTCATGTCCTCTGGCAAACATGAAATACTCAGTTGACGCGAGGGACAATATTTTAGCGTGATTTCGATTGGTTCCCAAATTCCTTTCATTTCTGAAATATCTAATTCGGTTGTCCTTTGCAGCGTAACGCTCACAGATGGCCTGGGTGTCATCATCAGAACAATCATCCGATATATAGATACTAAGATTTGTATAAGATTGGTTTACGATTGAATCCAGTGTCTTTGAGAGATGTCTCCCATTATTATATACAGGAAGTCCGATGCCGACGCTGGGTAGATTCTTTTTCATCATCTCCCTTATTTCAGTCCCTGATGCAGGCCAGGTATCCGCCAGGATTGGTGGTAAGAAGGAGCTTATTCTCTAGTGTTTTGTCCACCTTGAACCGGTCATTCTCTTTAAAGAACTCATCCAGGGCCGTTTTGGGATTGTTTCCCGGCCCCCACGGCCTGGGCCTTTTCTCAACCTCGGGCTGATATTCGATCACCGTGTCCGCACATATCAAATAATAACCTTTGCCCACCAACGGGGAGTATAACCGCAGCTCTTTTAAGACATGATCTTGTGTATGAAACGAGTCGAGGATAATCATAACCTCCCGCGAATCTCCGATAATCCCTTTGATTTGATTTAATGTATCCTCTTCAACGGAAGAACCATTTATGAGAACAATTCTCTCAGAGAGTTTTCCATAGGCGTTCAATCGCTCTCTCAGATCATCAGGAATAAAAATATCCACGCCAATGACGGCTTCCCCTCCGAGTGCTTCCATCAACGTGGAGTAGAAGAGCAGCGAGCCCCCCCATGCAACACCCAGTTCAATGACGAATTTGGGTCTGGATTTGAAAAAAACCTCTTGTAGGGCAAAGAGATCTTGTGGCAATTGTAAAACAGGTTCCCCAAACCAGTTCGTTTGATGGACCCAATAGTACTGATGACCGGCCCTCACCTTCACATCAAGGGCATCCCCGAGAAGCGCTTTGTCTTCGGCCATCTTTTTCGCCGATTCTCTTCGAAGTTCTTCAAATTCCTCTCGTGTGTAAAGCGGCTTTTTTCTCATGGTATTACCTTAATCAATCCCTTTCTTAGTATTCAAACCATCATGCCCCTCTATGGCATGGGATAATTGAGTTTTTTCAAAGGAAGATGATATTCTTTTGCCAGTTTCATATTGTCTTCCTTGTACAGCTCCACAATCCGATTCCGCCACTCATCGGACATAAAGCCATCGGCGGGCGGCCCCCCTTCGAGAAATCTTCTCCAAATTCTCCTAAGAGCTGCCCCGAATGGCAGACGACCACCAAAAGATCTACCTTTCAGAAACAGGGTGCGGAACTGGTGATATCTGAACTCTCGCTGCGTGTTCCGCCTCCGCTCGCGTCTACCCTGGAGATGTCTCAAGGCTTCCTCTTTGTCTATTCTCAGGATGCCACAGAGATCTTCTACGAATTTCACCTTGACATTCACAAAATCCTCATAAAGCAGTACATGTATCTTTTCTCTGCCGAAAAGGGATGTGTATAGTGTAAGTATCTTGTTATAGAAGTAGCTATCAAGGGGGCTGTATTTGATAAACTCGGTGCAGTAGCTCATCCAATCACCAAATGATACATAACGCCTCCAATATTTCTGTGGGACCATTTTGAGGTAGGCGCCGTGATTGGCGTAAAATGAAGGGATGGCAGTCAACTGGTTCCTGACCACCATCAGTATCTCGGCTTCGGGGAGGAACTGGTACAATCGTCGGGCGCATTGCGAAGGGACCCTGCTTGTCATGATGTCTTCGTTCGAATACAGAAAGGTCTTTTCACCGCATGCTGACATGAGTTCCTTGAAGATTTCACTGGTCCTCTCATAATCGAAATGGAAGTCATCATCCGAGACGAGAGAATTCAGAAAGTCCCTGTAATTCTCATAACCAGCACAGTCTTCTCCTAGATAGACCAGCCCCTCGCTCGTTGCGAAAATGCAGCGCTGCAAGGTGGTAGACCCTGTTTTATTGGCTCCGATATGAATGACGGATCTTGGCATTTCCTCTCTCACAGGTGTATATGATCACTTTGTGTGAACATCAAATTGCATTTTCTCTCAAGTCGATAATCGGCAGGAAAATTCTCCATGGGCAGGGGCTGGACTTCACCGAGATAAGATGAGGCCAAAAGGGATTTATACGTGAGTTTATAACCCAAATCTTTCATTGTATCTATGATCTCGTTCACGTTCCAAAACCACACGGGGACCTTTGATCCGTAATAGTTTTGGTATGTGGCAAAGGTTTTTATATCCCCTGCGGTAAGGCCAAAAAGCAGTATGAAACGGGGCTCATATGCTGCAAATTTCTCAAGCATCATACGCCAATCCGCCACGTAGTGCAGAGCTGCCGCGGCGTGGACGATATCAAACCCGTTCTCATCACTGGGTAGCACCTCATGGAAATGCAGGTTGTGATATTCTTCATATCGCTTACGGCCATGCCGACAGATCGTGGGGGTTTCCACAATATGGAATTCAACAAGCTCCGGGGCAGGTAAGGAGGCTATCAGCGGGAAGAAACTATTGCCGAGGCCACCGCCAAAATCGAGGAGACGTATGGAAGCATCCGAAGAGACGATGAGAGTCGCCACTAAGGGGGCAAGGGGATATTCGTGGATGAGAGAGTGTGGCGACAGAGTCTCACGGCTCTGCACTTGGGGAAAGGTAGGGAGTGAGTTAAGCCATCGATCAGATTCGAAGATCCCCCCTGAGTCATCATTGGGAAAACGATCATAGATACCTTCCCAGATGTGAAGATTCTTCTTACTCATCCCCGCTGCCTGTCGCCAACATGCAGTTTTTTCTCGTTGACTCTTTCCCCAAGACAACGGCTCGACGCGGCTCCCTCCAGTAGGTCAAGGGTTTCATGCACGCTATCCTCTACTTCCCCTTTGAATTGGAAACCCTGTTTCGTGAAACGCAGATTCGAGACTTCATAGGACAACTGGTTCATGATTTCAGCATCTACATATTCTATCTCGAGGTCTGGCACCCGTTGGGCAATGAATCCGATGATGGCCTTTACAGTCAAGTTCTCGGTCAAGACGTTATACACGCTCCCATCAAATAAGCCCTTTTTCATAATAAAAATAAGCCCTCGTACAGCGTCGTTCAGTGTTAGGTAAGGGCGTTTCTGGTGTAAGGCCGTTTTCCATACCGTGAGAGGCTGCCCCATAACCGCCTGCCAGCAAAACTTGTTCACCGCTGTGTGAAAGCGTATGCCCGGTGAGACACCACATATGGTTCCAAAACGACAAATGACAAAATCTAGTTTTCCTAAAGCGCCTAAACCTTGAAGAAATTCTTCTTCTTTCAATTTCGTTTCAGCATAAGGGCTTTGTGGCCGAAGGTCTTCAGGAGAACAGGCCTCGTCCACGATCTCTCGTTGTGTCCCGTAGACACTGGTTGACGAAAGATGAATCATGGGGACGCCTGCATTATTGCAAGCCTCAGAAACTCTGACCGTTGCGTTATAATTCACATTTTCCACCTGCTCCCTATTCTTGAAGCTACTCGCTGCGTCTGTAATAGCGGCCAAATGCAGAACCACATCGCTCCCCGCTATGATGGCATTTAGATCCGCGTCTAGCACATCCGCTTCAATAAAGCGATAATCGCATTCAGCAGGCAAATTAAAAAGAGAACAATAGCGCTGGGTGAGGAGATTATCGATCAAAACCACCGTTGCTTCGGGAAAGGCCTTTGGTATTTCCCGAATGACCCGAGATCCAATATGTCCCAATGCTCCAGTGATCACTATTTTCATGGTCTTACCTCAAATACGCTTCCAGACAACCCTCATAATAGGACTTGGTTGCCACCAAGCCCTTTTCCAAATCAAACCGAGGGACCCAGTTCAAGAATTCTTTGATTTTCTTGTTACTGAGGATGGCATCACCCACTTCTACAGATTTTCTGCTCTTGGGCCATTCCACATATTTGACACCCCCCGAGCCCATGTGCTTGACCGTGGCTTCAGCAATCTGGGCTACACTGTAGTGATCATCTCCCACGACGAAAAAGGTTTCTTCATTGGTTTTGTCCGTTTGAGAAGCCAGAATTAACGCTGAAATCACGTCGTCCACATAAATGACATTTCTGAGTTGGGAACCTTCACCGTACACGGTTACGTCCTTTCCTTGAAGTGCCAATCCAACGAAAAAGTTGTTAAACGTAAAATCTGGGCTATGAATACTGGCTCTCGGTCCGTAGACGTTGGACAATCGAATCACACTGGCTCTTAGCTGGTATGCGTTTGCATAGACTAATACATATTTTTCCGAGACGCATTTGTTGGCAGAATAGATGTCGGTGGGAAACTCAGGATGCTTTTCATCGGCGGGCTGGTATTGAAGTCTGCCTAACTGGGTGCTGGTGCCAAGGTGAATAAACTTCACATCTCTGTTGAAACGGCGGACCGCCTCCAGCAGATTTATCACCGCCCTGCCGTTCACATCCAGGTCGATCCAGGGTTCTCGCATGGAGAAAGGATGGGATGTGGAGGCGGCGCAGTTAAAGACCACGTCTTTATTGATGACATTTTGTGATAATTGGGAAAAATCCAATATGTTGTGGTAACACAATTCAACCGAGTCTTGGATATCGTGTACATTGAATGAATTACCTCCTGAGCGGGGATCCAGGCAGTCGTAAATCGTTACCTGGGCACCCAGTTCGAGACATTGATGGGCCAGATTGCTTCCAATAAAGCCCAATCCCCCAGTAATTAGAATCCTCTTCCCTTGCAAACTAGGCAACTCCGCTTTCATATCTCTTTCGGTCCTCGTTTCTTGTGGCGTTAACGCCCCTACTTTGTCAAAATGGTTTGGATGCCTTCACAGACCCTGAACATCTGGTCTTCAGTGAGATTTGCAGCGCCGGGCAGATTGATGCCTCTCGAACAAATATCGTATGCTAGAGGATTTCGCGGCTCGTATTGTTCTCTACAGTCTGGATAGGCAGGCAGCGATGATAAGGGATAGAAGAATGGGCGTGCGGGTATCCCCAATTCTGCCAGTCTTGTAATGGCCTCTTGTTTCGTGATGTGGTGTGATTTACCGAAGAGCAAGGCTGTTATCCAGGCCCCATTAATACCCCCTTCTGGTTCGGGATTTAGTTCAATATCCTCCACATCACGCAGGTGTGTTTTGTAGAAAAGCAACTGATCCCGCTTTCGGCCTACCAATTCGTCAAGTCTTTGCAACTGCGCATATCCAAGCGCTGCTTGCACATTGAATGGCATGTATTTATACGTTACTTCATAATTATAATACATGGGACCATCAGGTTTTCGCCCATGATCCCTCAGGAACATACAACGTTCATACAACTCGTCATCATCCAGCAGCAACATGCCGCCCTCACCCGTAGTCAACGTCTTGGTCCGATGAAAACTGAAAACAGAGCCTACCCCGAATTTTCCCGCTCTAATTCCCTTGTACGTCGAGCCCAGAGCCTCTGCCGCATCCTCAATAACAGGAATACCCTGTCGATCCGCGATCTCAAGCAGCCCATCCATAAGCGGCATGTTGCCGTAAATATCCACTGTAATGATTGCCTTTGTCCGGGGTGTTATGCTCTTTTCTACTGATTCAGGATCAAGGCACCAATTGATAGGATCAATGTCGCAGAAGACCGGTGTGGCCCTCAAATACGCAATTCCCGCTCCTGTGGCTATCCAGGTACATTCGGGCAGGATAACCTCGTCTCCATCAGAAACGCCAAGGCCTGACAAAAGTAAATGGATAGCCGTGGTGCAATTTGGCGTCATAATGCCGTATTTGCGGTCGTGGTAGGCGGCAAAGGCCTCTTGAAATTTTTCGCAATAATCATATGCATGCTCATACCAGCCATTACGCATGGCATCTTCCACCACCTTGATCTCATGCTCCGTAATCCATGGGCCAGCAATGAATATCTGACTCATACGCGCGTCTCCTCACACCTCAAAAAATGCTTCACTTGATCTCCCGTGAGGCCTTCTCGCCTCGCCAACGCCATTTTAACTTCTTCTCGCTAGCTCACTTCGTTGTCGGTCGAGCCTCCCAATCAAAATCGATCTGAGGATCGTCATACGGGAGACGTATC
>JASFEQ010000065.1:0-14801 GCA_050124735.1 Desulfobacteraceae bacterium
GATCTTTTCTTTATTAGGCAGAAGGGCTGTCTGTATACGTTTGGCAAGCTCCATCTCACTCCAAAGGGCATCCCTTGCCTTTTTTAACTCCACGAGCAAATGGAACTCCTGTTTGACAAGCTTGTGTCTTACATGGGTAATAATCACTGCCATTACAGCCGTGGAGAAGAGAAAAAAGAGGTTGTTCGTCAAAATGTTTGCATCATAATCTTGCCCTGAAATGAAATTGAGAAGAAGGTACATCCCGATGACGATGAGACTATTTAGGGCGGAATGGAGCATCATCCAGGGGAGAAGGAGATTAACGCCTATGATTACTAGATTCAGGCCTGCATAGTAGCTGGAATCAAAGCCGCCAAGGTCAACGGTCATTAAGACGATCATTCCGCCAACGATGACAGAAACCAGGTAGCCGTGGAGATAGGAGAATTTGCTTGGGTTGGTACGGCAAATGACGGTGTATTGAACGATGGCAATGATTGTGCAGGCAAGTCTGTATATGCCGAACCGAGGTAGTAGGTCCTTTGGCATGGTGAAGTAGTCGAGGATAAAGAAGAGTGGAACCAGGATGAAGACTAGAGATGCGACTGTTTTTGACCACTCATGGATGATACCGCAGAGATAAGTATCAAAATCCGTAGCATCTGAATTTATTATTTCTTTACCCTTATAAATATTGCGTTGCACTACTTGATCCCTTTTATCTTTTCTCCACCTGCAGGAACATTTGGCTTCCGGAGTCCTCAAAAAAAACGGTCGCCTCCTCTGATCCCACGTTTCCTAATAAATCCGTGAACTCCTCTTCGGTCCTGTAATATAAGACCCAGTCCAACCAATACTCCATGTAGTATCTGCTGGAATTTGAAACATGGAAATTACCGATTAACATGGTCCCTCCAGGTTTCAATATCTGGTAGAGCTTTCCAAGCACGGCACTTGCCACGGGCGGGGTGAGATAGTCAAAAAGACCCATGGAATAGACATAGTCGAACAGTCCCCATTTTTCTCTCAATTGAGTGGAGGCAAGCATGGTGCGGACGGATTCATCTAAATAGTCCACATATATTTTCGTGCCCAACTTTTTTTCTATCTGATCTATCAAGGTAGCTGCCTCATACAGGGCCTGCCGATCCTGATCTAGCAGGGTAAAATGGTATTTGTCACAATCTTCGGGCGACAGCAAAATATCTTGCATTTCAAATGCGGGTCCGCAGGCGACAGATAATACTTTAAGTCTCTCCTCTGAGGGTGCAGAATGTCCGTTTTGAGTCTCAATCAACTTTTGTGTAACCAGTTTTCTCCGGTTTCGAACAGCTCTGGCGGCGGGGTGCTCCATTGGGTGCTTGTGCATAAGTTTTGCGAAAGTCGTCTCACCTTCGTGTTCATTCCTGTAAAGCATCCTCATCATGACTGAGTCTCCAGGGTATCCTCTGGGCTTCAGATTGGTTCTTTTCATGAATGGGGAGCACATAATGATACTCCAAAGTAATTTTCTGAAATAGAATCCGTGACGCTCGTGCTCTTCCTTGCTGAAACCGGCCACTAGGTGCTCCAATTCATGCAGCTTCTCATCGAGAAAACGCAGGAAGTTTCTACCTTCGGTATTGATAATGGCTTCCTGTACCGATGCCTGGATGTCCCTTGGTTCTTGGATATATTCAGCATCTAGATCGTCAAACAGACTCTTGTAGACATTTAAATCATATGAAAGATTGGCCGTGTAATCCTTAAAAGATTGTTTCACTTTTTCCTTATGAGCCAGAACGAGTGGGAGATCAATAAAGGCATTTTGCAGACTCAACACTCTATTGTCGGAGAATAGACTTCGGAGGTCATAGACATCGTAGACAAAGATTAGCCGGCCATCGTAACCATCAATATTGGGTTCTGAGATAAAACGGCACGGGCCCAGTTCGAACTCCTCTCCGTTATTCTTTATGAACAATTTGTTGAATTCTGCCCCATCTATAAAACGGTCGTGATTTAGAAATCGAACAAAAACAGAGTACTTGGAAGCATATTGGGCATGGATGGGAATGCTCTGTTTGCCCCTTGCCAGATTTGCGCTTATTTTGAAAGTTTGTGGTTCCACTTCTTCACGATCCCTTGATTTCCACTCTTCCATCCTTTGTCCGAAATATCTCTAGGGCAGAAAAGATCACGTCCTGCCATTTTAAGGATTTCAGATAGGTAACGGTAACTCTTGTTTTGCCCCGCTTAGCCCTTTCCAATGTTTTAATGATCGGTGTTATTGTTGATGAATTCATATAGGCCAATTCCCGAAAGTCCAACGTGACCCTCTTGTCATGATCACTGCTTTTTCTAATGGCATCGACCAAAATTGGAGTAATGAATTTCGCCGGTTCCCTATCCACACTCTTTCCAGTCCATCGAATATTGATGGAGTTGTTATTTTCTCTAAGTTCCAAGGTCAATAAATTATTGGTGAAGGTTTTTGCTTCGCCCATGATCACCTCCTAAAATCCTCTTCAAGAATTGAAACGGCCGAAACATTTAAGATACTGTCATCACCCACAAAGAAATCCAGAATGGATTTACCTTCGTAGGCGATTCTCACAAGTCCCAGACCACTTTCTTCATCACGGAGGGGCCTCTTGGAGACTGCTCTTATTCTCTCCGTATAGGCTTGAAATGGATCTTGATACCCTCTGATCCACTGGATCGTCCTGTCCAACCTTTTGAGATGATCATGAGCAGTTTCATCCACGGGATTAACGACTTCCACCGTGACAACACGCGAACCAATATGAATCGTGAGGATCACTTTGTTTTCTGGCGCCTTGAAGTTGCCGTACTTAATGCCGTTCTCAATCAGTTCACTAATGACCATTGTGAGGGCATTTACAGCATCACCGGGAAACCCGTGGGACCTAAAAAATTCACTGCTGGAATTCCTGACCTCTTCAATCTCCTCCCAGTTGGGCTTTACGGTCAATTTCATGGAACGCTTCGTGGCGCTTTTTTCTCTCACAATGAAGGTATCAGAGGCCCCATTTCTCCGGTCTCTATCGTTCTTATCGTCTTTGATAGAACTTCGCCTTCTACTATTACTGGAATCTTTTTTTCGAGAAGGACTCATCAAAGCCTCCTTCTAAGAAATTTGGCTAATTAGATTGGTAATGGTCTTGGATATGTTCCTCTAACGGCTTTCTGGCCAATTTTCAGCCAGAGCTGAGGGCCTTTTTAGGTCTAACAGAATCTTTAGAGCAAAATTTGTGCCAGAAGGGATAGAATTTAAAAAGCATTGGATTTCAATAACTTATGTGGGTTAGTAACTACAGAGGTAGGGCAGGGTGCCGATTTTTGTCATTTTGGCGAAATATTTGCCAATTTTTGTCAGTATTTTCAGGCTCTTGGATTGTCCATAGGAAAAGAAATCTTTATGCCGGATGGGAGAAGCATGGGGGGCAGGATGAAAAGGTGGTAAAGCTGTGGGTTGAGGTGGCCCTTTTGGGGAGCGAAGAGATGGGCTAGGATCTCTCTATACGAGCCTCGTAACGTCTTTCGCCACCTGGGGGTAATTCTCTGCCATGAGAACATCGTGGCCAGGAAAAATGAGGTCAATGGAAGAGGCTTTCGCTCGGAGTTTCTCGTAGGACTTCATCCAACCCACCAGATCCACGATGAGACAACTTGGCCAGTCCTCACGATAATTACGAAACAGATGGGCGCAGTCGGAACCAAGGATGGCCGTTCCCTTTGCGGTGTTCACGGCCACGGCCTGGAGGGCCACCGTATGCCCGGGGGAAAGCAGGCATTCGATCCCAGGGAGAATCTCCTGATCTCCTTTGAGTAGCACAAGGCGATCTGTCCTTTCAAGGGAAGCCAAATAGGCTTGGCCCGTATCGTCAGAGAGAAGTTCAAAAGGAGGACGGCTCACGACGGGATCCTTTAACCAGAAACGGTATTCCTGATCTTGAACATAAAAAGTGGCCTTTGGAAAAAGGCTGACACCGCTGGTGTGATCCCAATGTATGTGGGTGATCACCACATGTTTTACTTTATTCGCCTCCACACCTATTCGGGAAATAACTTCAGCTGGGCTTACGTATCCAGCCAGATTTTTCTCAGAGGCCAGTTCAGGGGAGACACCAGCATCTACGATCACAGTTTCATCGGCTCCTTTTATGCACCATATGTAGTAATTCCTCTTCACCGTTTTTTCCCATTCCTTGTTCCACATGACAAAGGCCCCGGAACTCTCAAAGGGCCCAGCATACTTTATGGCATAGATTTCATACTCATCCATGTTATTCTCAAAGCGGCAAAGAGATTTGTCAGAACCTAGTAAAGAGTTGCTATCCATCCGCCCACGTAGTGGGTGATAAGGATGACCAGGCACACAATAGCTACGTGCTCAAGGACCACCCTATAAATCTTCGAACCTTGTAGGTTTGCCAAATGCCAGCTAAATATGATGACCAGAGAGACCCCCCAGCCGACGCTTACAAAGATTGCCGTTGAAAGCTGGAACACCAAAACGGGCACCACGAAGGTTAATGCGAACAGAAATTTTGAGAACAGCGTGGAGAAGGTGGCTTCCCACACCTCCTTTGTGGAATGATGGTTTTCCGCCTCTTCAGAGATATGCATACCTACCGCATCCGAAAAGGCATCCGCAATGGCAATGGCGATAATACCACCAATGACCGCCGTCCTTGATCCCGTACTCGCATTTAATCCCACCATCATGCCAAGCGTGGTAATCACACCAGAAGTGAGTCCGAATCCAAATCCTTTCTTGACCGAGTCCTTCATTTGCGCATCCTCATTGCCTCAGATAAGGAATTCCACTGCAGGTAGATGGCCACCTGTAGATATCCCGTGAAACCAAGAAGTTCGGTCCACACCATATCATTTTTCCCCTTGACCGCCAACCATATTTCCAATAGTCTTTATGTTCCCAGAGGTAGACTTTGTCACATATGTGATGGAGTAGTCGAGGGCAGTCACATGCTCAAGTGACGAAGTTGCATGCATTCCTCGAGCCATGTGAAGGAGGCAGGAGTGCCACGTGGTTAAGACTTGTGCACTGCGAGCTATCATCCTAGAAATAAAAACCGCATCAAGGTGAACAAGAAGAGCAGAGAACTCTTCTTTCCTTTCTAAATTCATAATTAAAGCATTATCTGTATTCGATACCATTATCAAGGAGGCAACCGGTATGAAGAAGATATATGCATTGATTATCCTGATCCTCTTAATAGTTTCTGTACCCTTCTTCCAAGGATGTGCCACAGAACCCATTTCTTTCAAGATTGAGAACAGCTTATCGCAAGATAAGCTCGCATATTACAACGATTCTTTCGATAAGCTGCGGGAAGATTTGTGGGAAAAGGCTGGTTTTACTTACAGTCAGGCCCAAGTGAGACAGTTCAAGGCGGCAGACCTCACCATTGAAAATGGAGTGCTTAGGGTAGAGACAAAAACGGGTGGTTTTAGCAAAGGCGGACTCGTATCTAAATACAAACTCAGAGGAGACTTTGACGTCCAGGTGGACTGTCATATGGATATCCTGGTAGGGAAGCGCGATATGGATCAAGTCTTGGGTTTGGGCATTGTCGAGATTGGCAAAACGCCCGGGGAGATGCGGGCGATACATATAGGATTCATTAAACAGGGAGAAAGTGATTCAAGTATAATTAATTCCAGTTATCGCGATAAAGGAAAATTTAACCCGGGAAATTGGCATCGGACGGACGATTTTTATGGAACCCTGAGATCTGTAAGAATAGGCCACGAAATAAGCACGCTCTATAAAAAGAAAGGAGAGACACAATGGAAAAGACTGAACACTTTTCCCTCCACAAGAAATGATGCTATCGTTGGTTTCGGACTAACGAATTTTGTCGTGAAGAGAAACTCCATCACAGCAAAATCGTCCATCACAGCCAAGTTCGACAATTTCAAGATAATCGCTGCACAGGAAATCATAGAGGAGGAAATTTGAAGAATGGCTAGAAGAAATTCATAATTTTAAAGCGTGATAAATAATTTTATGTCGCCAGAAAAGATAGAAAGAATCAAACGGAGAGTGCTGATGATTTATTTAAAGACTTTTCGTGTCTGCTTAATACTTTTGGCTACCTCCTTTTTTAGTATGTCTACAGGTGTAACATCTGTTACAGCTAATAATGACTGCGACAAAGCGTTACCAATTTTTTGGAAAGGGAAGTATACCTATGAAAAAGCGCGGAAGTATAGATTTTATGAAGTGGCCATTAATTTATGCCCGGGTTTCATACGACCCCATGAACTCCTGGGTAACCTATACCGTAAGGATGGGGAAACAGGAAAGGCTATAGAGTATTTTACCAGAGCGGCGGAACTGGGTACGACCAACCACAAGCTATATTACCTGCTGGCCCGTTTGCTATTTGAAAAGGGTAATATGGATGAGGCGAGCAGAAATCTAAACAAATGCCTGAGCATAAGAGGAGATTACCCGAAGGCGCTGGATCTGAAGAAAGAAATTGAGAGAACCTTGGACAAAGAGGGACCTAAGATTATCCTGTTTGAACCGGCGACCCCTCGCGGACTGACGATTGTCCATAAATATAATTCGGAAACCATAACAGTTAGAGGTCTTGCGACAGACAAGAGCGGCGTATCTTGGGTCCATATAAATCAATTAGATGCCCCGGTGGATGGACAAGGTAACTTTCTTAAGGACATTCCTATGCAAATAGGAACCAATACCATCCTTATTGAGGCAGCTGACACCCTCGGCAATCTATCAAGTTTATCAGTTACAACGGAAAGAGTAAGAGTTACACTGCCTCAAATTTCCAAAATAGATTCTGGTTCCCTGCCTGTTCGTTTTTACGAGAAGTCTTTCGCAGTAATAATCGGTGTAAATAACTATGAGAAGTGGCCGGCATTGGAATTTGCTGTAAATGATGCAAAAGCTGTCAGGCGGAAACTGGAGCTGACCGAGTTTGACGAAATCACAATCATATTTGACCAGGAGGCGACACAAAGAAGAATTTTAACGGAACTCTTTCATGAACTTCCCCAAAAGGTGGGCCGCAATGATCGGGTGCTTTTTTACTTCGCGGGCCATGGGCAAACTGAGGAATTGCAAAACGGAGGGAGACGGGGATACATCATGCCTTTTGATGCCGACACCTCCAATTACTCTTCCACCGCCATTTCTATGGAACAGATTAGGAGTCTTTCCAGCCGCATCCCTGCAAAACACATCCTTTATGTTATGGACTCATGCTATTCCGGTCTTGGACTGAGCAGGTCGTACGGTGTTTCGCCAGAACTAAGCGGATATCTGAGAAAAGTAGGATCCATGAGAGTCGTTCAGATAGTAACCGCCGGGGGTAAGGGGGAGCAGGTCCAGGAACGTGAGGGCCATGGCCTGTTCACCACTTACTTCCTGCAAGCCCTTGACGGTGAAGCCGACATAAACATGGACGGGGTGGTAACAGGGACGGAACTGGGGGCCTACCTTAGGCCAAGGGTTTCGGATGCCTCTCAACAGGCTCAAACCCCACTTTACGGGAGGTTGGAAGGAGAAGGAGAATTCCTCTTTTTTGTTGAGAAAAATAAGTGAAACTCCATGTGTTGAAACGTGGGCCATCTGAAACTTGCCTACAGAACCTCCTCCCCCTTGACGGGGAAGGATTAAGGTGGGGGTGAAAAGCCATGAGCTCTCACCCTCCCCTTTATCCCCTCCCATCAAGGGAGGGGAATTATAAGGATGTCATTCGTCCCCGCCTTAAAAGGCGGGGCATTCTGGCATATATAGTAAACGTGAAGGGCATGTTTGTTAATTATGGGGGGAAAGAGATGAAAATATTTCGGCTTGCAACAACGATCTTGGCATTTATTGCCTTAGGATTTGGATTAACATTCGGTTTTGGACCTGCTGAAGCCCAACAGAAAAGCGAGCAAGAGGAAGACATCCGGTTTTTGTGGGCCTTTGGTGCCATTAAGAAGGGAGAAGGAGAATCGAAGCTTATTCCCATTGCGCGCGATACGGCCCTTAAATCGGGCGACCAGATCAAATTCTTTGTGAAATTGGAAAAAGAGTGTTTTATTTATCTCATCTATCATAGCTCTCAGGGTGAGGTGAGTGTCTTATTCCCGTATCGTTTTGAACAGTTGAGCAGAGGATATCCTAAACAGGCACAATACTATATCCCGCAGGGATTTGAATGGTTTGAGTTAGACGAGCACGCGGGGCAAGAGACATTCTATTTGCTGGCCTCTGCAGAGCGCTTGAACGATCTTGAGGCACTCATCAACAAGTATGAAACTGCTGATTCTGCAAAGAAGCCAGAGCTCGCAAAGAAAGCCCTTAAAGAAATTCGAAGGCTGATACGGGAAAATCGAAAATTCAAGAGCTTCGCCGAAAAACCAGTGAGCATCATGGGACATCTTCGCGGAAGCGAGAAAGTGGAACTAACGGGCACTCCTGATGTAACAAACCTTGCGGTGGAGATTTCCGGAAGCAACTTCTACAGCAGGACTTTCACAATTGACCACAAATAATAAAAGAAAGCTACGAGACACAATCCTTTTGGTCTTGTGCTCGTTCCTCGCAGCCCACCTATGCTTTTGGATCCTGCCCAACGTTTTTGAGATATGGAACAGTCAAGCCGTTGACCAACTCTTCGTCTTTCGATCCTCTTCAGAGAAACTCCGACCTGCATATAACAATACTATCGCCCATGTGGATCTAAACAATAGCAGCATAAAACGCCTGGAAAACCTATATCTGAATCGGTCCCACTTTGCACGGGTGACCCGAAACCTGTCGGCTATGCAGGTATCTGCGCAAGTTTACGATTTTATCTTTGCCGCCCGATTGGATGAGATGGACGATCGTGCGCTCATCGAGGCCACTCATGAAGCGGGCAATGTCTACTTTGGCCTGGCCTTTGAGTTGTGGCAAAAAGATCAGTTACTGAAAAAAAAGGAAAAACCCCAAGATGCAATACCCTATCTGGATGGTACCAAATGGCGTGTGATTGTGGTGGGGGACCCTCAGACGTTCTACGTGGGTACGAATCCGTTGGCGACCTTTTCCGAACTGGCTTTCGCATCGAGGGGGCTGGGATCTTTAAGCATAAAATTTGATCGCGATGGGGTCCTTCGCCGTGTTCCGCTTGTTGTGCGCTATGAAAGAGATTTCTATCCCATTTTGCCTTTTCTTGTGATTTGCGACTATCTCAAAGTTCCTCCGGAAAAGATACTGGTGAAGCCAGGAAAGAATATTACACTGCAGGACGCACGAAGGCCTGGTGAGAAGGGGCCCCAGGATATCGTGATCCCCATTGATCGACAGGGCAACATGCTCGTTAACTACATAGGCCCGTGGGGACAGATGGATCACTATAACTTTGCGGATATTTTATTGGCCTCCGACGATCGTGTTGAACTGGAGATGTGGGGAGAGGAACTAAAAGGGAAGATCGTGGTGATTTCCGATATCTCCACTGGATCTACAGATGTGGGACCGGTTCCCACGGATGCCAATTTCCCTCTGAGTGGTGTTCATGCAAACATCATGCACCAGATCTTGACAAAATCCTTTTTGCGAGAGCTTTCTGAGGGAGAGATGCTCATTGTGGAGGTGCTGCTGTTGGGTTTTGTCCTCTTCCTTTCAGTTCGGTTTTCCTCTATCTATTTTTCAATGGGGACTCTTTTGTTGGCAGGATTTTATGTCGGTACTGCATGTGTGGGTTTCTTTTATGGGAATCTGATTTTTCATATCGTGCGCCCTTTGCTCATGGTTGTGTTTGCGGTGATCTCCATCGTTGTCTATCGTTACATCCATGAGGAAAGGGAGAAGATGGAGAGCCTTCGTCAACGTGATTTTATTCGTCAGACCTTCGGCCGATACTTAAGTCGTGAAGTGGTTGAAGAACTGCTCGGTTCTCCCGGTGGGTTGGAACTGGGTGGGGAAAGTCGTGAGGTGACCTTTCTGGTGTCTGATTTGCGGGGATTTACAGCGCTTTCCATGAAACTTTCTCCACAGGAAGTGATCAACATCCTTAATCGCTACTTGGGCAGAATGGTAGAAGTCATAAGAGAATATAAAGGGACCCTAAATGAAATTGAAGGAGATGGGATACTCACCTTTTTTGGTGCCCCCCTTGTTAGCAAAGACGACCATGAACGCGCTGTTGCATGCGCCATTGAAATGCAGAAGGCTATGGTGGAGGTCAACGCTGAGCAAAAGCGTCTCAAGCTTCCGGAACTCTCCATGGGGATTGGCCTCAATACCGGAGAAGTGGTCGTGGGCAATATTGGGTCAGAAGAGCGGTCCAAGTATAGCGCTATCGGCAGCCCCATCAACACCGCTTATCGCGTGGAGTCCTATACCGTCGGTGGGCAGATCCTCATTAGCCCCACCACCTATGAGAAGGTGAAACCGCTCGTTCAAGTTCGCAGTACGATGGAGGTCCGTTTTAAAGGAATCGAGCAACGGGTAACGTTGTACGATGTGGGTGGCATGGGAGGAGAATATCAGATTGCGCTGCCCGAAAAAGAAGTGTGTACATTTATCAAAGTTGAGCCTCCAATTCCCATCGCTTGCTTAGCACTGGAAGGCAAAACGGTATCAGGGACTTCCATATCAGGATATATTACGCACTTTGGGGGGTCTGCGGCGGACGTTTCAATGGAACAGCCGTTAGAGGTTCGATCTAACCTGAAGATCCTTTTTGTCTCAGAAGAGGCTTCCGGGCTCTCTGAAGTATATGCCAAGGTGATGTCCGTTGAGCTGTCCGACCCCAAATCCTCAAAGTTCAAAGCACGCCTGGAATTTACTTGGTTTCCTGATGATACAAAGGCGTTTATTCACTCTTTTTCTTATCAATGAGAGAAAACATGGCAGGGAGCATGAACAGATCCGCAATCAAAGCAATGGTCAACGCTGCGGCTGTGACGATGCCCAAATTGAGATTGGGCTTAAAGAGACTGAACACGAATATGGAAAAGGCGAGGCTCAGAACGATGGTCGTGAATACGATGGCAGCTCCTGCAAAGGTAATCATATATTCCAGGGCCTCTTTTACGCTTTTGCCCAATTTCCTTGCTTCACGGTATTTGACCAAGAAATGAATGGCATCATCGACGGCAACACCTATGATCAGTGCGCCCGCCATAGCGATACCCACATCCAAATAAATCCCAAGCCATCCCATCATTCCTATAACCAGTGCGAGAGGCAGCACAGTGGGAGCGATGGATATTGCCATGGCCTTCAGGCTCCTGAAAGCGACTAACAGAACCAATACGACGAGGACGATTGCCAGACTCATGGAGATAATCAATGTTCTCGTTATATCCATCGTTAGATAGGTCCATATGGGATTAATCCCGTTCACATCTGCCCTGTAAGGTGTGTTTTCCCACCATTCCTCTATCCACTTGATCATCTCCTTGCTTCTCACAGAACTGGTGAGATTAATGGTGGATGTAATCCTAAAAAAACGCTCGGTTACATCCATTCTGTCATTGATCTCCATACCTTGAGGCAGGGATAGGGCATAGAGCAATAGATATTGCGCGATGAGATTTTTGTTGTTGGGAATGGTGTAAAACGCTTCCACATCTCCATTCATTACCTTGTTAAACCTTTTTACCACATCCAGCAGTGAACCCATGTGCCGGACTTCTTCAGTATTTTCCGTATACGCTTTATAGAATCTATCAACTGTTTTCAAAAATTCCGGTTCCTTTATTCCTCCATTCTGCTGACTATCCACAACGATCTCAAAAGTCATTGGCCCTGTGATATTATCCTGAATAAACTTTATCGTTTTGCTGAGATAAGAATCTTCGCGAAAGTACCTTGTGATTTCACTATCCACTTGAACTCTGAATAAACCCAGGGCAAGGATTACAGAAAGGGCCACAGTAATAAGTATTATCTTCAGATCATGCTTCATTATGAAGGCGCCATATTTTTTGGCGAATTCGGGGGGTTCTTCTGAATACATGTCCAGTTCTTTGTCAAAGGTGCGCTTCACTCTTGGATTTAGTATGGCAAGCATAGCTGGAAGAAAGGTCATACAGAGGACAAATGCCACCAGGGCAGCGCTTGCACTGGCAATACCAAGGGTCTTTATGGGGACAACGGGAGTAGGAGCCAACGATATGAATCCCACAAAGGTGGTTGCAGAGGTCAAGAAGGCAGGAAAAAAGACCTTCTTCAAGGCCACGTGAATCGATGTGTAATTATCCTTCCCGTGTCTTCTTGCAAAGAGCCAGACCCAGTAAACATGCAAGGCGTCGGCGATTCCTATGGCTATAACAAATACAGGGAGGTTGGCGGTTATATTATTCAGTTTAAAGCCCAGCATGAATTGAACACCAAGGACCGCCATGTAAGTGCAGATGACAACCAAAATGGGTATAATGGATCCTGAGAGTTTTCTGAAGACGATAATCAAGAATAGAATAACGGCAAGGGTCACAACGGGCACTATAAGGGCTGAATCACGTTTCGCAATGGTGACAAATTCTGTATTAATAATAGGCCCACCATTTAGGTAGAACTTGTAGCCTGTTCTGCTTGTTTCTTTTTCCAGTATTTCTTCAATGAGTCCTCTTATCTCAAAGTACATGTCCGTGGCTTCATCAGGCAAAGGAACCATCCTCGCAAGTATAACAGCCGTTTTGCCATCCTCTGAAATGACCAAGTTCTTGGTTTGTACATCTGTTGTGGCTATTCTTTCTTTTGCTTTCAGCTCTTTTTGGTTGAGTTCTTCCGCCTCTTCTATGAAATCATCTACCAGAATATCATCAGGATCTTCCTTACTCGCATGCACATATTGAAAGTTTGTTATGGAATCTACCCTGGCGACATATTTGGTTTGCCATAGTTTTTCAGTGATTTTTTTTATGGTCCCCAAGGCCTTTTTGTTGAAGATTCCCTCCTTGTCTTTGAACGTGATGAGTACGATATCATCCGTTCCAAATGTCGCCTTAAAGTTGTCGTAATTTATAAGATACTCTGACTCTTCACCGAACCAAATCCGATAACTCCCCTCAAAACCAAAATTCTTTGAACCCAATGCCACCATAACAGAAACCATGATAGGAACTGCGATCACGATAAACCATCTCAGCTTGATAACGCGGTCTGTGTATTTTTCTATAAACATTTTCCCTCCTGTCAAAAGTTGTACCTTATATTCAGAGTGATTCTCAGGTGATCGCCTATTAACTGGTAAAGTGTAGGTGTACCTTCGTTGTTAGGCACGATCTTTCTAATATCTGCACTAACGGTGAACCTATCGAAGACTCTTGTATTGAATTCAGCAAACAGGCTGTATTCACCGTCATATTCTAGATCAAATATCCCACCCCCCACAATCTCACTGGACGCCACATCATTGAAGGTGAGTCGAAATCCCACGAACAGGTCATTTTGGAAGGGCTGAAAGAGCCTTAAATCGTCAAATTTATCCTTATCTGTGGTCTTGTAGAGATAATATTCTGAAATGAGCCCTAAATCGCAGCCTCTGTAAAGCTGTTCCAGTGTGTGTTCGATTCCGGCCCCTACTTGATAGTAATCGGAAATAAAAGGGACGTCCTTTACGTCCGTATAGGAGGCTTCCAGCTTTAGTAAAGTCGCATTGACAACCAGGGTATCGAAGGTGAGGAACTTTGACGCGATGTAGGCATTCTGCCTCAGTATCCCATCCCCTACCAGGGTGATGAACCTCTGGTGGTCATAGCCGTTGGATATGACAAGTGCATAGTCGAGGGGATAGATGGTGTCGGTGGATCCTGAATATTTCAGGTAGGCTGTGGGGCGCGTTCTGGATTCTTCTGTTATAAGGTTTTCATCGTAGGTAAGAAAAGTAGGGAAGATAAAATAGGGGGATTCTCTGCCAGGAAACGCTTGGTCCTGTTCATAAAGGGTCGCTAACAACTCCATCTCACTGCTTTCAAAATATTTACTTACCGATATCAAATAAGATCCTAGCTTAAAGACTTCGAAAGGATCTCTTGCTAGATTCTGTATATTGATAATATCCACCGGATTGTAAACTTCTAAGGCACCCCAAAAAACCAATTCTCTGCCAGCAGCTATCCTCACCTCCTGTTCAAAAAAGTCATATTGGAGATAAGCCTCATTGGCCCGAAGGTAGTCTCTCGCTTCCTCCTGGGTGTCAATCAAGCCTTCAATGAGGAGTTTCCCAAACCAGGAGCCTTTACTATAAACGGACTCAATCTCACCGATCCCTGCGAGATTGTAATCTAGTTTGAGTGGCGGTTTTTTTATGTACCCCTTGAATTCAACCCCCAAATGGCCTTTTATATTGATCTCTCCACCTAGCGCTTCTGTTTTCAACTCATCAGCCCTGAGGTTGCTATGAAAGACTGTTGGTGAAGAAAAGATGGCGAGCAAAAGGAGAATGATGGCCTTATTTAATTTCGATTCTCCTGAAGCTCGGAAGTTTGGTAAGGTCATCAGAATCATCCAGACGTCTCAATGTCTTCATCTTTGCCTACTCAGCATCCTTTTTGTGAAATCCCTCTCTTTAAGTCCTGTTTGTATCTTGTCCTCTAACCACTCCAAGATCGTTTCTTTCTTGTTCTGGTGGTTTTTCATATGGATCTTCCCTATTCTCCACACGCCTTTTGTTTTCTTGTAGTCAGAGAAGATGGCTGTCTTTAGAAGTTCTCGTTTTCGGTCGTAGTAATCTGTCTTGATGGTGATAAAGGTCTTTTTATCTGCCCAAACAACCTGCTTTGTGTACCCTGAATATTTACTTTTTGGATATCTTTCATATTTGTAGCAAGCG
>JASFEQ010000066.1:0-14775 GCA_050124735.1 Desulfobacteraceae bacterium
CTCCAAAGGAAATTGGGGTAAAGTTCAAGTCCACGGTGTCATGGGACTATGAATTAGATCTTTATGGATCGAAAACTGATCAAGAGAAATCTATCCAGGTGGATAAGGAGGTTAGAAAAATGGGAAAAGTTAAAAAGAAAAGGGTTCGCTGGGAACTTTCATCAAGTCTCGATGTGGCAACCTATAGACTTTACTGGTCGAAAGACGGCGGAGTGAATTATGATTCAGATCACGCAGACTTTGGACATGTTACAGAAATTATCCTCCCCGATGACATCCCTTCATTTCCGTTGGTGACAGGTGACATGGAGCTGGGCGTCACCGCTATTAATCACGCTGGAAATGAATCCGACATTTGCAGGCTCACCGTAGACTTCAATTTTGAGATGCCCGATGCACCACAGAACCTCAAGGTGGAAGACATATAATGCAGCGATTAATATCCCGTCTGTAAAAGGATCGATTTTTCGCCATATCCTTGCCCGTGAATGGCCCCTATTTTATTACGACTACCGGATGAAACCTTGAAAATTGGTCGATTATAGACTTCCCAAATAAGTCAAAAGTGTCTGAGGAGATCAAAATTTGCTTTGAATATCTGCAAGATCAAATCTCAGCGATTGCAGCTGCGCGTCCAAAGGCGCCACGTTTTGAGGACGAAGGATGGGAGAAAAGGGTTAGAAGATGCTAAATGATATATGACGATGTGAGCCAGCGCACACTTTCTCGATTGAAGCGTCAAGATTAAGGCGCTGCCTTGAGATTTCTCAGTTTTTCATCCAAAAATTCTTTGAAACTGTCATTAAATCCATAGGGAAGTAACATAAACACATCAGACATTTTACTCTTCATTTTGTCGAAAACCCTCTTAGGGGTGGGATTCAGGACCGTTGTAAGCCAACCAGCCTGATGCCTGATTTTTGTTTTCATTCTCATCTTTTCAATCTTATTAAGTTGTGGAACGCTATAGAGTTGCTCCTCAAGTACCTCAATGATTTCCCGCACATCCTCTTCACTTAAACGAGCCACAAGTCAACCTCCATTGAAACAAGATTATCCGCCGAAATCATCATCCACAGGCTAACAGATACGGATAAGAACTGGCTTTTTAAGAGAAGAAGTATAATGTAATTGGACGCTTATGTCAATATTGCATCTCTTTTGACATGCCCTTAGACTTTTCAATACGATTGTGAAAAGGAGGGACGTCCATTGGTAAATCAGTTAATAGCTTGGTATTAAGATAGTGTTATTGTTGTCACTCAAAATGGACAAATTTGTCCTTTTTGGCGCCGCATACGGGACACTCTTCGGGCAGGACACCGTCCGATATGTAGCCGCAGACAGAGCAGACATAATATGTTGTGGATCGATCCTCCATCAAATCATTAAGGGCGCTCTTGTAAAGGTTGGCGTGACCTTCTTCCACGTCTCTACTCTGGATGAAGTGCTCGGCAGCCTGATTCTCACCCAAATCAAGGGCCTGTTGAATGAACTTTTCATAGGCTACTTGAGCCACTTTGGTCTCAGATTCAAAGCTCTCTTTAAGGTTGTCCTCCGTACTCCCCGTCTCCTGGAGTACCCGCAGGGCACGTGCCCCATGGATTTCTTCAGAAAAAGAGATCACCCCGAAAAGCTTCGCCACCTGGGCGTATCCTTCCTCTTCAGCTTTCTTGGCAAAGACCTTGAGTCTCAGTGCCGCTTTCGCCTCTCCGGTGTAGGCTTTGTGTAATGCCTCCCTTATCTTTTCATCCATTGTCATCCACTCCTTTTCCTGGTCAGAAGCTGCAAATGAGCGCCTATCATTTCACCAAGGCAAGCGCCTCTCTGAACGTGTCCGTCCCTGCCTCCCCCAATAGCTCATAGATAACCATCTCTGTAGACGTGATCGTGACCCCATTTTGACCCATCCTGTGAAGGGCCACCTCCCGGTTGTTTAGCGAGCGAGATGAGATGGCATCGCTCACCACGTGCACGGTATAATCAGATAGACCGCTTAATGCCGTCTGCGCCACACAGACATGGGCCTCCACACCGGTGATGATCAATGCATCCTTGTTTAGTTGGCTCATATTTTTGGTAAAAGCACTGGAACCGAAGCAGTCAAACTCCAGCTTGGGGATTGGTTGAATGTCCTTGAGCTGTTCACGAATTTCAGGGACTGTATCTCCCAGCTTCTGCTGCTCCGTGAAAACCACTGGTAGTCCAATAATGTGAGAGAATTTAACGAGCTTTACAACGTTTTCAATGACCTTCTCCTTCTCCGCAATGACAGGAAGAAGCCGCTCTTGCATATCAATGATCACCAGAAGAGAATCATCCCGAGTAAGTAACGGATTCTTGGATGAATGCTTATCGCTCACAAGGAACCTCCTTTCAGCCTTCTTGTCGGCTCAAAACCATAATCAGCGCATCATCGTCACCGTAATAGTTCGTGACTTTTCCTGTTATCTTCATACCCATGCTCTTGTAGAACGCAATGGCAACACGGTTCTTTGATCTTACCTCGAGCCACAACCTCTTCTTGGCAGACTCCAGAGCATGGAGGAACAACATCTTTCCGAAACCTTTTCTTCGGTGTACTGGTTTCACAGCCGTGGAATGGATATGACCATCCTGATCGAAGATGATGTATCCCGCCATATCATCACCGGTTTCTAGTATCATGAAATGATCAGGGACGCGCTTTGCATAATGCAGAAAAGTCTCTTTGGGGTAGGCTGTCTTAGGAAATGCCTCTTCCTCAATCTCAAGGATCTTGTGGATATCTTCTCGTCTGAATTTTCTGATCTTGGGAGGACCTTCTTCAGCCATCTACCCGCCATCCTTTAAAGGCCCCTGCCCGCTTTTTCAATGAAACCACTTTACTCGAAATAATTTGAGAGGTGGACTGGGATACGCGTTTTATCCACCTCAAAGAGCTCGATCAGGATGTGGTCTGGAGCCGGAACCATAACGTATTTCCAGAACCCGAAATTGGTGATCCCCTTCTTGAATTCAACGCCCTTCGCCTTCATCTCGCTGACCACTCCCTCAATATCATCCGTCTGGATCCCAAAATGATGGATACTCCCGCTCCCGGGATTCTTCGGGGGCTGATCATAAAGATGCAGTCGCCCATTTCCAATTCTCATAAACACATTTCTTGCCCCTGCAAACGCCGCATCCAAGATCAGCTTAGCGCCAAAGCACTCCTCGTAGAAACGGATGCTTTCATCAATATCTGAAGCGAATATATGGACGTGATGAATGTGGTTTGCCACCCTTCCCCCCTTTTCATTTGGCCTTCCTTACATCATTCCTCCTCATCTACGAGGTCCTCGGGCTGACACCTACACCTCCCTCCAGCCTTTCCGCACACCGCGCATTCCAATACACCAAGATATTCCTGAAACTGTTTGCGCGTGATAAGGCTAAAACGTTTGTCATCAGGCACGCGTTTGTCAAATACCTGGGGATATGATTTGAGGAGATCCCCTCCTTTGAATTTTTTCAGATTCTTCCCTATGGGCAAGGATTGACTCGGGCCTTCTAAACCAGCCTGTGAACGACTCTTCCCACGAGCATCTTTTTTCATTTTCCCACTACCTCCTCCAACAAATTTGAAATGGAGTGCCCAGCAGTACCGTTCTCCCGTCCCCTTTTCAGACGCCGGGCTTCCTGTAAGCAGGAAGCAATTGCCTTTTGGCGAGATGGTCATGGATCTGTCTGGGGGAGAATTTACTCATGTCCTTAGCCACTTTGTGCACCTCAATGCCGTCTTTGGGAATGACCTCCAGGTCCTGCCTGAGATAACCGAGCATACGGGCTGGGGCTGCCAGCACAATGCGTCGGGCCCTGCTTTTTCTGGCAAGATGCTTGGCCTTTTCCACGACTTTGCGGGCAAATCGGCGATCGAATTCATCTTCATGGTGTGTCCGGTGATCATCATAACCATGAGAAGGGCCTCCGCGAGGGGCGCGGCTGCGACCCGTCTTGAGGTCTGTGTAAAGGTCCCGTCCCGCCGTCTCCTTCTGCGGATTAAGGAGTTCCCCCTTGTCAATCAGCTTGGGGCCTGATTCCAATTCCGGGAAATCCACCGGTTCCAGGGTAAAAAAGCGCGCGCGAGCGCCACCCGATACCACAACACAATACTCACTCATCTTACACCTCCCTCTAAAAGATTAAAGTTGGTAAGATTTCGGTATTGCTGGAAAACTGTCGTATCATTTGGTCTTTGCGAAGCCTTTGGGGAAGCTGGCATGGTCGGATAATTGGTTGATGTGAGACAATGGTGCACCCATTCAGAACGATACCTTGATTTTATTTAAGCTGAACGCCATGTCAATAAAATATTGAAGATAGGATCAATCATACGCACGTCCCATTCATTTTACTGTCGCAAAAATAGATTGATTTTCCCATTTGACAGGTTATTATTTATTGGCTTCGGAGATTTCACAACTTACTGATATTATAATTTTTTTTGGCGAAATGCGCCTTTCTCCCTGCGCTGAACCCGCCACCACCTTCATTGGGGAACAGATCGTAACCGATGCCCATATCTAAAAAGATACCGGCCGAAAAAATCCGGGCTAAACAGAGTCAATTATTACCACTCAAAGTGGTGACTTGATTGCGGACCCTTAAAGGGTCTCTGTATATCTCTCACAGAGATCCCAGAGCCGCAGGGAATATAATTAGACAGGATAGACAGGATTTCAAGGATCTAACGGGCCCTGCGTCACTGGAGTATAGTCTTTCCCATAATATTTCTTGGACACGGGTTCTGCTCCACTGAACACACGGATTTCACGGATATTCAAGAAACTGGTTTGATTGGATCGCTTGAAATAATGGGAACCCGTGAGGCACAAAAATAAGCTTGCTTATTTTTGTACTTCAGGGCTTCCCTTTGCTCCCAAGGCGCAGCCTTGGGAATCCCGCGTAGAGGGATTTCCAGCGATCTTTCCATCTCATCCGTTACATCCTGTTAATCCTGTCTAAGAAAATTTTTCGTGGTTTCTTTTTTTCGTGTTTTTGTGATTAATATTACTGTCTGCGCTAGTCTATGTGCGTCTGCTAGCGACCCATCCACGATGCGTGGAGGTGGCTTTCCCATGAGAGGAAAAGCAGAAATCAAAGTGGGATGTTGCGGTTTTGTGACCGCTCAACGAAAGTATTTCAGGCTTTTTAGATTGATTGAAATCCAGAGTACCTTCTACCAGCTGCCGAAGCTAGAGACTGCGGAGAAATGGCGTGCGTCCGCGCCGGCAGGTTTTGATTTCACCATGAAGGCGTGGCAGTTGATCACCCATGAACCTTCAAGCCCCACCTACCGTCGCCTGACGGAAAACATTTCCTCTCAGAAATTTGACTGTTATGGGCGTTTCCGGCCCACAGAAGAGGTCTTGGCAGCCTGGCAGCGCACGGCCCTATTCGCGAAGACGTTGGGTGCCACCCTGGTCCTGTTTCAATGCCCAGCGAGCTTTCGTCCTACAGAGGAAAATGTGGCTAACATGCGGGATTTTTTTGGCCGGATACCCAGGAAAGGCCTTCAGTTGGCATGGGAGCCCCGTGGAAAATGGCCAAAGGAGCTGATCCATCAGCTCTGTGAAGAGCTGGAATTGATTCACTGTGTTGATCCTTTCAAAGAAAAGCCCCTGTTTGGCGATTTTCAATACTTTCGCCTGCATGGGATCACCGGATATAGGTATCATTATACGGATGAGGATCTCGAGCAGTTAAAAAAGTGGGTCGGGAAAAGACCCAGCTACTTACTCTTCAATAACAATTGGATGAAAGAAGACGCACTTCGCTTCACGGAGCTGACTTCACCCATTTTTTATTATTCAGAACAGAGAAAAGACTGAAGCCTGACTGGGAAACCATGGATATTCACCTGAAAATAAGGGGGATCTACACCACCGCATTAACCAAATTCTTTGTGGGGAAAGGGTTGACCATCGTCTCACCCTCAGAGGTCATTCAAAGCAGGTTTGGGGATAACAAAAAAATAGACCCAGACAGACCCGTGGACGTGTCCATAGAAGATCTGGATAGCAGACAAGGGATCCTTTTGGGAGGCCACCCTGAACCGTTGGACGCCGTGATCCAGCTTATCAAAGTGGCCTTCAATGACGCCATCTGCCGGAAAAGGGCAACCGATGCGAACCATGCCGTAATAGAAGTAGAATTTCCTTATCTGGCAAAAACCCATTTGGACGAATTGAGAGGCCGTATGCTACCCACCCTCTTCAATCATCACCGATTGCGCATCATTGCCTCTGAATATGTGGATCTGATAGAAAAAAAAGAGCTGGCCTATCATACTGAAATGAGAGAAACGGTCAGCCAGGACGTGGAAAAAAGGCTCATCTGGGATGTATACAGTGTGGGCAAAGAGCTGCAGATCGACCACGTCAAACTTGATGGCCGGGTTATTTCACTTTCTGAGGGAGAGATACTGCGAATAGATACAGGGGAAAAGAGATTGATCCTCAAAAGAAAGAGGTTCAAAGGAAGAGGCAAATACGACGGACTGAATATCGCTAAAGAGTCTGGAGACTACGCCATCACACAGGTGAAGCAAGGGGACTGGTTCTATACGCACAACTACTTCCGAAGGGATGGACAACTAATCGGAACATATTTTAATATCAACACGTTAGTAGAGTTTTACCCCGACCGGCTCAGATACGTGGATCTGGAGATAGATGTGGTCTGCTGGCCGGATGGAAAAATCCAAATCATTGATGAAGAGGGCCTAAACCGACACTGGGAAGCAGGTTATGTGAGCAAGGCACTCAAAGAGAGGGCTGAGAGGACGGCTGATGAGGTGAAGGCAGCAGCAAAAAGGGGTTTTGTAAAATATGAATAGAGTAGAAGAACTACGAAGGACCCTTTCGCGCATCGACGGCAGGGGATACAAGGCATACAAGGATCTGGAGGGTTCCTACGATTTTGGTCGGTTTTCCCTCCACGTGGACCATGTGCAAGGGGACCCTTTTGCCGCCCCCTCAAAGATAAGAGTGCGCGTTCCCATGAAGCACGCAGCCCTACCACTCTCCCTCTTCTCCCATAGAGTGCGGCAGATGGCCTTAGAGGATTTCTTGGCCCGGAAGGTTCAGAGGGCCATATACAGGGTTTCGGAAAGGGGAAGGGGAAGCGGGAAAAGCGGCTTAATTGATATTGACGCGGGAGATCAAGAAGTCCTGGAGCGCACGGCCTGCAAGGTGACTTTCGACTGGGTTGAAGCGCGTATTTACGTGGGCCTGCCCGCTGCGGGCAGAAGGATCCTGGGGCGCGAGGCAGAGAAAATACTCTGTGACCAGATTCCAAAGATCGCTGAGCAGGGGCTTGTGCGGGAAAATCTGTCCCTTGAACAGGCCAAGGCATTTGCGGATTGTGTGGAAAACCAGGAATTCATCCGCGGTCAGTTGCACGAACTGGGTTTGATCGCCTTTGTGGCAGACGGTGCTGTGCTGCCACGGAAGAGCGGCAACAGCCAGAGACCACTTTCGCAGAAAGAGGCCGTCCCTTTTGAAAGCCCGGATACCCTCCGGGTGAGCTTTGATCTACCCAATCCAGTCCCCGGTAGATCGTCTGCCAGTCATAGAATCCGTGGGATGGGCATCCCCCAGGGCGTAACCTTGATCGTGGGGGGCGGATACCACGGAAAATCAACCCTGCTCCAGGCCCTTGAGAGGGGTGTGTATCCGCACATCCCAGGGGATGGACGTGAATATGTGGTCACCTGTGGGGACGCGGTTAAGATTCGGGCAGAGGACGGTCGCCGAATCGAACAGGTGGACATCAGCCCTTTCATAACGAATCTGCCGCGTGGATTGCACACCAAGGGTTTTTGCACAGAAAATGCCAGTGGAAGCACGAGCCAGGCGGCCAATATCGTGGAGGCCTTGGAGATGGACGCGCAGGTTCTTCTCCTGGATGAGGACACCTCTGCCACCAACTTCATGGTGCGCGATGTGCGCATGCAGGCATTGGTTAACAAGGCATTCGAGCCCATCACACCTTTTATCGAGCGGGTTCAGGAGATTTATGACCGTTTCGGCGTCTCCACCGTCCTGGTCATGGGAGGCTGTGGCGATTACTTTGAGGTGGCAGACACGGTCATCATGATGCGAGAGTATCTTCCGCAAGACGTGACCGCAGAGGCAAGGCGGATTGCAGAGGAGCACTTCACGGGGCGGCGCATGGAGAGCCGTCCGTCTCTCAAGTGGCAGCTCAGCCGTACCCCGGCCCCGGACAGCTTCGATCCCTCAAGAGGGAGAAAACGGGTCAAGGTGGACGCCAAGGCAAGAGATCAGATTCTATTTGGCACCCACATGATCGACATGAGAGGTGTGGAGCAACTGGTGGATTTCAGTCAGACCCGGGCTGTGGGCCTTGCCATCCACCTTGCCACCAGCCGCTTCATGGATGGTGAGAGGCCGTTGAAAGAGATATTGGATCAACTTGATGCCCACCTGGATGCGAACGGGCTTGATCTCTTGGACCCGTTCCATCTATCCCAAAGGCACCCGGGCAGCTTGGCCCGTCCCCGCAAATTCGAGATTGCCTCGGCAATCAACCGACTTCGTGCCGCACGCTTCCTCCCCCCAAGTTAAGAAACATCCTAGATTGCTGCACGTTGAATCAATTACCACCACACAAAGAGGATTTAATTAGACAGGATAGACAGAATTTCTCGGATTTGGAGGCTTCGAAAAACGGTTCGTTCCAAAGCATCCGCTGCATTGGAATATCATCCTTGCTGATATATCCTCTGGACAAGACTCCTGATCCGCAGATTACACAGATTACGCAGACGCTCTATCGGAAAATACTTAAGAGATCGCTCAAAAGTGGCTTGAAGAAGCTATCTCGGATAGGAACAAGCTAGCTTGTTCCTAATCCGTGGAGCTTTTCAAGCGCCTTGATGAGAGTCATCAAGGCCTCCCCGTGCGCTAGTGCGCGGGGAGCTTCTGAGCGATCATTCATCCTCTCTTATTCTATCCGTGCAATCCAGTTAATCCTGTCTAAAAAAATTTTTCGTGTTTTCGTCCTTTCGCCTGCCCAGAACTCAGCCGACCCTTCGACGTAGCTCAGGGTCGATGCTGAGCAAAGTCGAAGCATCGAAGGGTGTTTTTGTGATTAATATTCTTGTCCCCGCTAGTCTGTGTGGGCCTGCCACGCCATAGCCTTGGCGACGGCGGGTCTGTGGCTAAAAATTCCTGGAGTTTTCTCTGCGCCCTCTGAGCGCTCGAGAGACCTTGAGCGAAGGTAAAGGGGAGCGGGCGGGATGGGTTTTGAACCTCCTATATCGTCATCCTATACCCAGGCTCCGGGATTATTAGACTCACTGGGCTTGACATTTCTTGGAGTTCATCAATTCTATCCTTTGCCTGCCCTCGCACTTCTCTTTGTATGTGCACCAGGGCTAGAAGAAATGCATTACACCTTTTGGCCATATCAATGGATCCGGTTATGGTGCCATGCCCCGGGATTTCCGTTTCCATATGGAAGGCCTCATGGATGATAAATTCGCTGTCCCTAGCCAAAGCCATACTCTCTGGCGTGGGCTTTCCATCACCACTGTAATAGATAGACTTTCCCTCCACATCGATTCTGAGTGCGAGAGCGGGCTGGGAATGGGCGCTTTCAGCCGTTCGAAAACTGACTCCAAAGATCTCCTTCCTCTTCCCGGGTTCCAATTCTATGAAGCTGAGTGGAAATGTTAATCTCTCGTAGAAACCGGGATAGGCAAGATCAAGGCATTTGCGGGTGAAGGATTCTATCCCTTTCTGCCCCAAGAGGGTTAGTCCCTTGTCACGGCCTTCCTCCCAAAACCGGACCAGCAAGGCTGGAATCCCAAAGCCGTGGTCAGCGTGAAAATGGGAAATCCAGATGCCATCCAGTCTGTTCACATCTGATTCCTCCCTCCAGAACGGGGGTGGAGCGGTAAAGCCGCAATCCAGCAGGAATGTGGCAGGAGGGTCTACTCCCTCATAACGGATCAAAATGGACGTGTTGGAAAGCGCTTCATCAAACGCCTCACCAACGCCCAAGAAAATGACTTCAAGCATTTGACCTCCAAATGGTTCTAATGAACCGATCTATTCCTTACACTATTGACAAAAATGTCCCATGGCTGTCAAGGACGCCTTAAGGGAACCTCTAAGAATCTTTCAGGGTAATTCTCTTGACTCTGCTACGGCTTGCTAATAAGTAATGTGCGACTTTCCCAGACGAGGGTGAGGACGACGTCATCCTATTCTGAGAGGAGCGCCAGATGGAGCCCCACGGGTAAACCCGTGGTCCCAAAGCCATGACCCGTCTTCGCTTACGGCTACGACGTGGTTATCCGCCTTGGTTGGGGCGACATCACGCCGAAGCATGCCTGCAACTTGCGCATTCATCCAAGGGCAGGCCCGTGGTTTTCTGCGAAGGCGGATAAAAAGGAGATATTGGAGATCGTGGCATCAAATAAACCCAGATTTTTTTATGGCTATGTGGTTGTTGTGGCTGCCTTTTTTATTCAAGCCATGACATGGGGCATCAATAACAGTTATGGCGTATTTTTCAACCCATTACTCACCGAGTTTGGCTGGCTGAGAGCCACCATCTCTGGCGCGGTCTCAATGAATTTCCTTGTACACGGCATTGTCAGCATCTTTATGGGAGGCCTGAACGACAGGTTTGGACCGCGGCTGATTATGACGGGCTGTGGCTTCCTTATGGGGCTGGGCTATTTACTCATGACCAGCGTTAATGCTGTCTGGCAGCTGTATTTGTTTTACGGGCTCGTTGCTGGTATTGGCTTGGGTGGTATGGATGTAATCATGCTGTCCACAATAGCCAGGTGGTTCGAAAAGAAGCGGGGAACCATGAGTGGCCTCATCAAAACGGGCACAGGGGTTGGCATGTTGATTATGCCCATCTTCATCACTTGGCTCATCACCATCTATGGCTGGCGCATCGCCTTTGCTGTACTGGGTATACTCATCCTCGTAATGATTATTTCGCTCTCTCAATTTCTGGTGCGTGATCCGGCCAAGAAGGGACTGTTGCCCGATAATGAAAGAGAAGCAAAGGTTAGCAAAATGGATTCGAGTGAGCACGGATTGTCTTTTCATGAGACCGTTCACACCAGGCAGTTCTGGACCGTTTGTGCTGTCTATTTTCTGATTCTCGCTTGTGTCTATACCATCCTATTGCACATTGTCCAGCATGCCATCGATCTTGGGATCTCAGCCACGAGTGCAGCTAGTGTTCTGGCTGCGATTGGGGGGGTGAGTATTGCGGGCAGATTTCTCATGGGAAGTGCTGGGGACAGGATCGGTATCAGGATGGCCCTGCTCGTCTGCCTTTTATTCTTGTTCGCTGGACTCATCTGGCTGCAGGTCGCCAAAACGCTATGGATGTTCTATGTGTTCGCCGCCTTGTACGGTTTCGCACACGGGGGGGTTTTTGCTCTGGGTTCACCGCTCGTGGCCGGTCTATTTGGAACCAAGTCACACGGCTTGATTTTTGGAATCGTTATTTTCAGCAGCACCATTGGCGGAGCTATTGGTCCCATATTGGCCGGGCACATATTCGATGTGACCAGGAGTTATCAGGCCGTCTTTTATATCCTGGCCGGACTGAGCATCACAGGTTTGATATTGACCGCATCATTGAAACCGGTCCGTCAGGTGCCTAGCCGGATCAGATTTTAGAGGAGACCGCAATTCTTGCATTCATGCGAAAATAAAAAAGGCAGGACACCTTATTGCCCTGCCTTGTCGATTTTCAACCATCACTACGAGTCGTTTACCGCTTCTTCTTTACCCACTTCTCCTTTTTCTTCATTTGGCCCGGCGGATATTTCTTCTTATGTTTATCAAAGTAAGCGTATGGCCGCTCTGAATCCAATTCAATCGTCACATGTTTGCCCAACCTTACGCTGAAACTGTGGGGCAATGAAGCGGACATTCTCCATCTATCCCCTTGCAGGTAAAAATAGAGCTTTTTTGAGATGTCAAAGTAGACGTACGCATCGGGATAATAATAATAGGTATGCTTTGCCCTGTATCCGTGAGCCGGAGCATGGGGTGGTGGACCGCCCTTTACACCTGGCTTGCTGCCGCCTATGCGAATACCACCACCTGTCACATTACACGCACTCAATAGAAACATAAAAAGAACACAAATTGCGAGAGTGAACTCCCGTATCCTATGCATGCCTTTCATTTTGATCCTCCTAAAACCCAACAATAATGGGTATGATTACTTCCTCCTGCGGAATCTTTCTATGGGGCGCTCGAAGAGGAAGAAACAGCGGCCTCTGATTCATCAGAACCAACAACGGCCAATTTCCTCTCCTCCTTTTTGCTTACCCCATGCATTCGACAGTTTCCTTCTATCGTCGCCCCTTCATTGATCACTATACTGGGCGCCTGGATATTTCCGAGGATCTTTCCGGGCGCACGAATCTCAATCTTGTTATCTGCTGTAACGTCCCCTTGAATTCTCCCGCTGTTAAAGATCTGGGAGACATGGACATCAGCCTCAATTATGGCGCCCTCACCAACGATGAGGGTTCCCTCGCCCATGATCTCTCCTCTAAAATGACCGTCTATCCTGATGGTCCCATAAAACTTCAGCTTGCCCTCGAACCCCGTATCTTTCCCTATGTACGTGGTGATGTTCTCTATGGCCTTCATGTCCATGCTCCTCTCTATTCTCCAATAATCGGCCTGATTTCGCCTGATGAAGTCCTTCGCCCGTTCCACCCCGGATTTCTTATGAAAGATGAACCTTTTTTATGGAGCACAAACCGTGCCAGCGCACACGACTGTGATCTTCAGGCCTGACTTTTATAAATATTTCATAGGGTTATAGATTGCCCGCAGGGCAAGGAAGCGCCAGGAAGGAGGGAAGATTTGTGCACTAAATTGGACAGAATGATTTAGGAAAAATACACTTGATCACGAGAAGTTTCGGTAAAAAGCCCCAAAATGGGTGTGACGCCCAGCGGTTATTGGCGGTCTATCAGCTAACTACGGTGGAGCTTCTCATTTATTATCTTTTGGATAGCGTCTCAATACCACCCGGGAGTGCATATCTGCTCGGTATGTTCTCTTGCTGCATCAGAGCGCACAAATCGGGGTTTGGAACGCCATATTTGATTGAATTTAACTACGAGACTGTCGAAAAACCGGCTGTTGAGAGGCTGATGGAAAATGTCCATATGCAAGGCCTCCGAAATCCCGAGGAATGAGGCGTACATAAAAGTACGCCGCAGTGACGAGGGATGAGGGTAACGCAGCCCTTCGACTTTGCTCAGGGCCATGAGCCTGTCGAATGGCAGATGGGCGTTTTCCAACAGCTTCTCAAAAGTGTGAAAAACTTTGCCAAATAGTGAAATTTATTTTCTTATTAATGACGATTTTATTTCATCGAAACGTGACTGACGTAGAGTGATATTGTCTAACCCGTTGGAATGCTGGGCAATCCTCCTGCTTTTTTATGTGGCATGAAGTTCGCACATCTGCATCTGATACAAATAAGTGAAGCTCCCCGTGCTTCTCGGAGCAAAAGGGAGATCCCGCTCGCGGGGCGATGTGGCATCCTGGCCAAGGCGAGTGAGTTTGTTTCTCAAGAATATCATGTTTAGACTACCCTCATTTTTTCGAATAACTGTTTCTTACTTGGCGCTCAATTTCCTGGTGCTATTTCCCCTTGCCCCCTCGTCATCTGCCCAAAATATCTATTATCCGCTCATTAACCACTTCCCTCTTCCAAATTCAGTTAGCCTTGGCGATGAACCCGTACCCCTTAAACACCCACATGTTCGGGAAATGCTGGACAGAGAATTCACCATAGCGGTGTGGAATCGTGCGCAGGTTTTCATGTGGCTCAAACGGGGAAGGCGTTATTTCCCGTTCATGGAGAGAAAGCTGACTGAGGCTGGCATGCCCCGGGATTTGAAATATCTTGCTGTGGCCGAGAGCAACCTCCTACCCACTGTCAGGTCTCGGAAAGGAGCCGTCGGAATCTGGCAATTCATAGCAAAGACGGCACGGCTTAATGGGCTTCGAGTGGACCGCAGCATAGATGAGAGACGAAGTTGGCAGCGCTCCACTGAGGCAGCGATTAGCTACCTTGGAAGGCTAAAGGACATTTTCGGTACCTGGACCCTGGCGCTAGCCGCTTACAACTGTGGCGAAAAAACGCTTGAAAAAGAAATAGAGGAGCAAAAAGTTGTAGATTACTATCGGTTAAATCTTCCTTTAGAAACTGAGCGCTTCATCTTTCGGATTGCAGCTATCAAAATCATCATGGAGAACCCTGAGCGCTACGGTTACAACATAGCGCCTCAGCACCTTTATGAACCAATACGTTTCGATACTGTACGTGTCACCGCCAATACCTCAATACACCTTGCAAGTACAGCCCGGGCCCTGGACATGGACTTCAAAGTTATTAAGGAAATGAATCTCCATATATTTGGATACCACTTGCCAAAGGGGAGTTACAATGTCTATGTCCCGCCCGGTTTTGGGCCCAAACTGGCGGAAATTATAGGCCACCTTGGCTCTGTTGCTTTCCTCAAGAAAAAGTCAGACCCCGACCGCTATGTCACTGTCCAACCCGGGGATACGAAAAGCGATGTTGCACCATCCACCCATTAGCATCACTCATAGCCGGCAGAATGTCTTAGCTTTCTGAGCCAACCATACATAGCAATGCTCTTAATTGACGATGAGGCCCTGTGTTGCTTATATTCCTTCAACCATAAGGCAGATCCTC
>JASFEQ010000067.1:0-14371 GCA_050124735.1 Desulfobacteraceae bacterium
GAGGTTGAAGTAGATCTAAAAGTTAACGGGATAAACTATCAAGTGAAAATTGCGCCATGGAGAACCTTGGTGGAGGTCTTGAGGGAAACCCTGGGCCTTACGGGAACAAAGAAGTCCTGCAATGAAGGGGAATGCGGTGCCTGCACCGTGATTCTGGATGGGAGACCTGTGACCTCATGCCTGGTGCTAGCGATTGACGCGGAAGGCAAGGATATACTGACTATTGAGGGCATCTCTGAAGATGAAAATTTCCATCCTGTTCAGGAATCTTTCTTAAAACACGGAGCCATTCAATGTGGATTTTGTACACCAGGTATGGTGATGTCGGCCAAGGCGCTCTTGGATGAAAATCCAAACCCCAATTTAATGGAAACGAGAAAGGCAATTTCCGGTAACCTGTGCCGCTGTACTGGATATCAGCATATCATAAATTCCATTTTGGCCGCTTCGAGAACCGGAGGCAGTGCGGATTGACCTGAAAAGAACGTCAGCCTTGGACCTATCAAAATAGCATGATCGACGGATACCAAAATTTACCCGCCTTGTTTCAGCATATCAGCGATGATTCTCCTCAGTTCCCTTTTGTTTATTTTTCCCACATGCGTCTGTGGGAGTTGATCCACGAGCTCAAGGCGTTCGGGCAGTTTAAATTTGGCAATCCTCCTCTCATTGACCAAAAAATTATTTAGCTCCTCTAACGAGATCTTTTCTCCGCCTTTTGTCACCGCAAATAGGCAGGCCTTTTCGCCCAATATGGGGTCGGGCATGGCCACATATGCACAGTTCAGCAACTTGGGAAATGCCAGGATATGGTTTTCCATCTCCTCTGCACTTATTTTTTCTCCTCCACGATTGATGGTATCCTTCAGACGGCCCTCTACGATCAGATTGCCGCTGGGGTGCATTCGTACCAGATCTCCGCTCTTGTAAAAGCCTTCAGGGGTGAACGCAGCCGCGTTGTGATCTGGAGAGTTAAAATAGCCTCGAATCGTGTATGGTCCACGGACGACAAGTTCACCCACCTCCCCCTGTGAGACCTCATTTCCCTCATCATTCACAATTCTTATCTCATCTCCGGGCGAAATGGCCCTTCCCTGGGTGTGAAACTTCACCTCGTCTGGATCATTGAGACGGGTGCAGAAGTTTGGCCCTTCTGCCATTCCCAGGATCTGTTGCACATCGGAGCCCAGTTTTGGACCGATCTCCTGGGCCACCTCAGGCTGAAGCTTGGACCCGCCCACAAGGCAAAGCTTGAGAGAACTGAGGTCGTATTGCTTTAGGGCCGGATCATTTACATAGCTGATAACTGTGGCGGGTACAGCAGGAACGGTCGTCACCCCCTCCTGTTCAATGAGCGGCAGCACCACATCGGGAGCCGGACTCGAGGAAATGACGACTTTACCTCCGCACATGAACACACCCTGCAGGAATGTGGTGGGGAAATTGTGCGTAATGGGAATTCCGATGAGGAGCGCGGTATCCGGTCCGCTCCCGGATAGAATCTGGCACAGTGAACTGTTGTAGTTGTAGTCATTGTGGGTTCTGGGAATGAGTTTCGGAACTCCGGTTGTCCCACCTGAGAGTTGAAAAACAGCGGGCCAGAGCGGATCTGGTCGCGCCTCCTTCAATATGGCCTGAGCGTTTTCACGTTCCTCAATGGGGTCCTCGAGAAGCGTGGCAAGAGAGATAAACCCGGAGGGAACATCTCCATCTAGAATGAAGACGTGTTTCAGGGTGGGGGTCTGGGAACTGATCTCCTGGGCCATTTTCACATAATCAAAACCCCGGAACGCTTTGGGTATGGCATACGAAGTTGCATGCGTAAAATCCGCGAAGTAGCCGATCTCCGCTTGGCGGTGCGCAGGCAAGGTCATCACTGGGATGACGCCAATCTTCACGGCAGCGAAATAGAGATAGAGCGTCTGGGGAACGTTGGGTAGTTGCAGGATGAGCCGGTCCAAGGGCCTATGCCCCATGTCCAGGAGATGTAGGGCCAGACGATTTACTTTTTTGCCCAACGCCTCGTAGGTGACATGTTTCCCCTGGAAGCTGAGGGCTATCCGATCGGGAAATCGTGCCCTCGCATCATCTATAATGTCCCCAACCGTGTGTCCCTGCCAATATCCGGCCTCTTGGTAATTACGCACATAGTCCTCAGGCCATCCTACAAATCCATCAATCATCGCTTCTTTCTCCTTACCCTCACGCCCGTATCAAGTACGGGGCAAGCTCTGCCCGCCTCCATGAGAAGCTATGTCGTAATTCGTCATCTCCCGCCGAAAGCGGCGGGGGATCCAGATTGATTTGATTTTCCGCGATTTTCCTGGATTCCCCTTCGATGCTTCGACCTTGCTCAGGACCGTGAGCCTGTCGAACGGCCTGTCGAACCACGGGTCTCGCCCAACCCCGTATCGAATACGGGGCAGGGTTGCAGGGCTCGCCCGGAATGACATTTTTTTACGATTACCAAACAGCCTCTAAAGGAGAACGGGGGATTTTATGACGTTCCGATAACATTGCGAAACTTGGCTTTGATTTTGATTGTGTGGGGATAGATTCGAAATAGGCGGCCTTGATCAAATACCCAGGTATGATTCCCTGACATAATCCGACTCTAGGAGCTGAGACGCTTCTCCCTCCATGGCAATGGATCCGTTTTCCAACAAATAGGCCCTCTGAGAGATTTTCAGGGTTTGGCGGGCGTTCTGTTCTACCAGGAGGATATCCACGCCTTGTTGATTAATCTCTTGGATCACCCGGAAGACCTCTATAACGAGCATGGGTGCCAATCCAAGTGAGGGCTCGTCCAGCATTAAGACCTTTGGCCTTCCCATCAATCCTCTGCCCACGGCCAGCATCTGCTGCTCGCCGCCACTCAGCGTGCCAGCCATCTGGGATTTCCTGGATTTCAAGACCGGGAAAAGACCGTAAACCCATTCCAGGGATTCCTTTCGGTTTTGTCTTGCCCTGCTCAGGTAGGCGCCCATTTGCAGATTCTCATAAACCGTCATATCAGGGAAGAGCATCCGTTCTTCAGGGATCTGAATCAATCCCTGTTCAACGATCTTGTTGGCTGACCATTCATGAATGGCAGCGCCATCAAAACCGATGGAACCTCCCTTGGGTCTCACGATGCCGGAGATGCTATTGATGGTGGTCGTTTTCCCAGCCCCGTTTGCGCCGAGAAGGGATACCATCTCCCCGGACTTCACGACCAGGCTAACATCGAAAAGGGCCTGATGATCTCCATAGAAAACGCTCAGCTTTTCAACCTCTAACACGATTTAAGTCCCTCATTTAGTCGCGAATTTCGGCATAATAATCATTCCGTTACGCCTCTTCTTCACCCAGGTAGGCCTCAATGACCTTGGGGTCGGAGGAGACCTCTTTCGGATCTCCTTCGGCGATTTTCATGCCATGATGAAGCACAACCACCTTATCAGAAAGATCCATGACGGCCTTCATGATATGTTCGATCATGATAATCGTGACACCCTCAGCTCGGATTTGGCGAATGGTCTCCATCATCTGTAGGGTCTCACTTGGAATAAGACCTGCGGCGATCTCATCCAAAAGGAGCAAATCGGGTTGCGTCGCCAGGGCCCGGGCGAGTTCTAGGCGCTTTTTGTTCAGAGGGGATAATTGGTCTGCAGAGACCTCTGCCTGGGCCTGCAAATTGAGGAATCCCAGGATATCCATCGCCTCAGACCTGGCATGTTTCCCATCATACCTTTTGTCTCTTCCAAAGCAGACACCCACAAGGACATTTTGCAGAACAGAGAGCGCTTCAAAGGGCTTTGCATGTTGATAGGTCCTTGAAATGCCCATGCGGCATATTCTGTCTGACCTTATGCGGGTAATATCCCGCCCCTTGAAATGGATGGTTCCAGCGGTGGGGAGATAGGTCCCGCTGATGAGGTTGAATAGGGTGGTCTTTCCCGCCCCATTAGGCCCAATGATCCCTGTAATGCTTTCCTTCTCCACCTGGAAACTCACATCAAATAGAGCAGTAAGTCCACCAAAGGTCTTATTTATCCTTTCCACAGAAAGCATAAACGCGATCTCCTAAATCTCGTGGTATAGGCCCACCTTCACAAGGGCGCGACGAATGGGGCGCAAACGAACCAGGCCCCCTGGCATAAAGAGCCCCACAAAGAGGATAACGAGGCCATAAGCCGCTGTGTGCAGGTAGGCCATCCTGGTCCACAGGGTCTCTTCCACGATAAAGAGGAAGATGGCACCAATCACCGGACCGATAATCACCCCAGAGCCCCCGAGCATGGCCATGGCCATGGGCATCAAAGCGATCCCCGTGCCAAACACCATCTCTGGATTGATAAAGATGGTGTACCAGGTATAGAACGAGCCCATAAGGCCTGCAAAGGATGCGGCGATGACCATTGCCGTGGTCTTAATCCTTTGCACAGGGACACCAAAGTCGGAGGCAATCTCCTCCTGATCCCTGACAGAGGCCATGGCCAAACCCAGCCTGGAGCGTGTGATGTAATAGGTGACCCCAATCACGGCCACCACCAAAAACAGGGAGAGATAATACATGGGGATCATCCGATTTCCCTCCAGCACCATCAAGCCGTCCGAACCTTCGGTGAGTGAAGGCAGGTTCAATGTGAGATGCTCCATCAGCTTGACCAGGGCAAAGGAAGCCAGAGCAAAGTAGTGGCCTCGCAATCTGAAAAAGGGGAAGCTAATGATCAGGGCGAATATAACGGCTGCGACGGCCCCGGCGACAAAGGAGATATAGAGGGGCAGACCCTTGTTCCAGAGGATGCCGAAGGCGTAGGCACCGATTCCGAAAAAGCAGATGTGCCCCATGTTTATGTAACCGACGTATCCCCCCAATAAGTCCCAGCTTTGCGCAAGGAGAACATAGAGAAATAAGATGATAAGAAAGGTATTCAGATAGGGCATGTTGAATGCCGGGAAAATCAAAAGCAAAAGCAGCACAAGCCCCAAAATGACACGATTCATCGACATCTTTACTTCCTATTTACCAAACAGCCCCTTCGGGCGAATCAACAGAATACCGACCAGCATGAGAAAGGCCGCGGTCTGTCCCCAATGGGGATCGTAGTAACTCACGATAGATTCTGTCAGACCGAGCAGAACGCCTCCCACCAGAGACCCGATGAGGCTTCCCAAACCCCCGAGCACAATAATGCAAAGGTACTTAATGGTGACTGATAGGCCCATGTCAGGGGCGATGGACAGAAGCACCACATAGAACACCCCCGCAATGCTCGCAAGGACCGAGCCAATACCAAAGGTAACCGATCTGATCTGCCGGGTGTCCACGCCCACAAGCATGGCACCCCGTAAATTTTGTGCGGTTGCCCTGAGGGCACGGCCGGTGAATGTCTTTTTTAGATAATAGTGGATACCCACGGTGAGCGCCCCAATCATCACCATGGCCAGGAGTCTGAGGTAGTTGAAGTAGATCTCGCCCCAGAAGAAAGAGGGCAGGCTGTAGTCAACCCCTTTCTCTTCAGCACCGACTAAATAAGAGGTGACATCTTCGATGGTCAGGGCGGCCCCCAGGGTCACCAGGACGGAGGACATGATCCGAATGTGCTCCTTCTTGGTGGCCAGGGGTCTCATGAGCAAACGATCGAACATATACCCGAGGAAGAAGGTCATGGGGAGCATGAAGAGGCCGGTCAAGAAGGGATTGAGACCGGTCGCCTCAAAGACCAGAAAGGTGACCAACCCCCCCAGCATAAGGAATTCCCCGTGTGCAAGATTCAAGACATCACTCACCCCAAAGATCAGGGAGAGGCCAAATGCCGCTAGGGCATAGACCCCTCCCTGAAGGATCCCAGCGATAACCAGTTGGATGGCTATTTCCATTTCAGACTAATTTCTTGGTTCGGCCTATGGATTCTTGAATCGATGCAGTTTCAAGGCCTTTTCTACAGGATATATGGATACGAATTGGCCCCCTTGGACTTGGCAGGGCCACGTGCCGAGCGTCCCATAACCCGTGGGAACCACGTAGCTGTCTTTGCCCATGATCTTAATCTTCATGCCCCAAAGCGTATCCATGATTTTTTTCCTGTTAAGTGTTCCCGCCTTTTCGATGGCCGCTTTGACTCTGCTGTAGGCCCAGTACCGGATGCTCGATTCCATAAACTCACCCCATGTGAAGCCAGCCCGCCGGCAGATCTCATTATAGTCTTTGTGGTCTTGGGTATTGCCGTCAAAGTAATAGGCCAACCCCGTTATATATTCCGCATCGGGCCCTAAGGCGTCAATAACATGCTTTGTGACATGCCCAAGGATAACCTCTTTGGGTTTGAACCCGGCCTCCCTCATCTGTTTGAGAAATCCGATCGAGAAACCCATGCTGAGGGCCTCAACGCAGACGGCATCTGGATTAGCCCTTTTCATCTTGGTGATTATAGGGGCGAAGTTCTTGGTGGGGGGTGGAGCGATCTCGGAGTAGACCACCTTAAACCCGTTCTCTTCCAACCCTTCCTCAAATCCATTGGTCGCCCCTTTGTTGTGAAGGGTGTCCATGGTGATGGTGGCAAAAGTCTTTAATCCGCCTTTTGCCTTATAAACCGGGAGGAGACTTTTCCACTCCGCCTCAGCGGGTAGCAACGTACCCACCCTCCAATAATTATGTTTTTTGAAGAGGGCGGCATCATTGGCGCAGACCATCTGCATGGGAATCTTGTGTTTGCCCGCCACAGTGATGGCTGCATTGGAGATAAAGCTGGAAAAGGGACCCAGGAAGAAAGCGATGTTCGGGTCAGCCGCCATCTTCTCATAGAATTTTCTGGCATTTTCTTGTTTGCTCGCATCGTCATAAATTTGAATCCTGATGGGGAGTTTTTTTCCATATTCCTTGACATAGATACCTCCCCTCTCGTTAACCAGGCCAGTCCATGCCTTTGCCAGTTTGTCGAACTCTCCGACGATCCCTTTGAATCTTCCTGAAAGCGCCAGAGTGGATCCGATCACGATCTCATTGGGTTCCGCGGCCAGGGCCAAATCGGACGCCACCATCGTAAAGGCGATTAAGAGACCGACACAGAGTAAAAAGCCTTTTTTCTTCATTAGAGCCCTCCTTTTTTATGCGTTTAAGAAGATGGTTAGACTCCCATTACCGAAACGAAATGTGATGAACATCCCCCCTTTCTATTTTAAGGTATCCCCTCTCTCTGCCACATGAATCCGGCTGAACACCATAGACAAAAAGAGAGTCGCTGGCCAAAAATTGGGCCGGTTTTCATTCACGCGGTAAATTGACCTTTATAGTCCCGATATCCTGCTAAACTTTCACGTCAAACTCTATTTGTCAAGGAGATACAGGATACATAAACACCCTACCAACATGTCCATAAGGCATTGAATAGAGCGATTAATCCTCCCGAATTAGACGTTTCGCCTTCAGTTCAAAGCGTGGTAACCCCCCTACCTCCACAATCTCCACATCCGGGGTGACCGTAATCCTATACTTGAAGGTCTCATTGAACTTATTAACGGCCTCTTCTAATCTCCCTTGGTCAATATCGACCGTATCAGGTTCAATGCGAATCTTGATGCGTTTCCCGCTTCCCATTTTCGGAACCACGATTTGATACTCGTTAGAAAATTCTGGCACTTCTCGAATGAGGTTTTCAATGGCCGATGGGAAGATATTGACTCCCGCAAACTGGAACATGTCATCGGAGCGACCCAAGATGCCTCCATCGAGACGCAAAAAGGTTCGACCGCAATCACAGGTCTCTTTATTAAAACGGACCAGATCTTTCATACGATACCGCAACAGGGGCACGCTTTCTGTACAGAGATTGGAAAGGACCAACTCCCCCACTTCTCCATCTGGTACCGGCTTCAGCGTGTCCGGGTCCAGGCACTCTGGATAGAACATGGTTTCGATCACGTGGGTTCCTTTCTGGGCTAGGCACTCGAAGCCAAAATTGGAGATCTCTGTGGAACCAATGTCGTCATAACATTTTGCGCCCCACAGCTCTTCAATGGCCTTTTTCGTGGAAGGCACGTTGGCCCCAGGTTCCCCTGCCGCCACCACTACGCGGACTGAAGAATCTGCTAAGGAAACACCCATCTCCTTTGCAGCTTCACCGAGATAAAGAAGATATGTGGGCGTGCCGCAGACCACAGTGGCGCCCCAATCAAAGACATTCCTTACCCGGTCTTTCGAAGACTGGGCACCCCCTGGGACGATCATCACCCCCTCTTGCTCCAGGGCCGCTTGAAAACCCCACCAGGCGATGTAGAGGCTATAGCCAAAGGGGACAAAGAGGATATCTGATGTCTTTACTCCATAGCCATACATGAAGTGCATGAATTGCTCATAGAAGTGTTTGTACCAGTCTGTCTTGTTCAGGAGAACTTTTACCGGGATACCTGTGGTTCCCGTGGTCTGAAATACACGTACGCCTTGTTCAGGGGGGATACAGGGGAAATCACCCCAAGGAGGTTTCTTGGACTGACTCTCTCGAAGCTCTTCCTTGACTGTAAATGGAACATTTTGAATGTCATCCAGAGATAGAATGTCTGAGGGCTTTATACCTGCTTCATCATACTTTCTTCGAAACATGGGGCTCCGCTCGTAGACATACTGCATGCGTTCCCTAAATCGCTCGAGTTGGAGGGCCTCCAATTTCTCCCTTGGAAGGGTCTCCATCTCCTTGTTCCAGTATGTCACCTTTTCCATAGCCTCACTAAGCTCCTTGCCAAGCAAGCCTGCCCTCCTGTCAATCGTAGTGAGACGGAGGGTCCTGCATCAAATTGGAATAACGAATAATGAATAAGAAATTTCGAATTTCGAAACTCCCCCTTCTTACTTCCCTGTTCGGTGTTCAGTATTCGTTACTCCGAGAGCATGTTCTAACAGAAAGAACACGGATCCTATCACCAGGAATCATTAGAAAGATTTACTTGATCTTCCCCAAACCCCTTAGGATCTTTTCCGGGGTGAAGGGTGTGGAATGCAGCCTTACCCCTGTTGCATCATAGATGGCATTGGCAATAGCCGCGAGTATGCCTGAGACATATCCCTCACCCACCTCCTTGGTCCGATAGGCCGCATCCTTCTTATAGGTTTCAGTGATCACATCGATGTGTTCTGAACCGGCCACCTCATGGATGGTGGGCATGCGGTATTCCAGCCAGTTGGGGTTAAGGGTCTGACCCTCCTTCATCACCACCTCTTCCAAAAAGGCGTGACCCAAGGCCATAGATACCTGACCATCAATCTGCCCTTCCACCATCATAGGGTTGATGGGAAAGCCGCAGTCATGGGCGGTTACCGCGTTCACCAGCCGTGCCTGGCCAGTTTCAATATCCACTTCCACCTCCGCCACTTGTGCGTCGGCGGCATAATTCTCAGTCCAGCGACCCTTAGCGGTGGCCAGACTGGGATGGAACGGTTCGTCCCGCATGGTACGCCAGTGGCCCTCGCCTATGATGGGGTCTCCACGGTGTTTCTGGATACTGCTGAATATGAGTTGCTGATAAGTGACCCGGCGCTTGGGAGAGCCCGCCACATAGACACTCTTGTTTTCCAGAACCAGGTCTTCTACGTTCGCCTCCATTTCCTCTGCTGCCATATCCAACAACTTCTTGCGCACTTCCGTTGCCGCCACACGGGTTGCATTGCCTGTCACATAGGCGTTGCCGCTAATCCAAGATCCGATGTCAATGGGAGTCGTTTCCGTATCAGCGGCAATGACCTGAATTTCCTCCACAGGAATCTTGAGCTCCTCAGCCACGATCTGACACAAAATGGTCTCCGCCCCTTGGCCGATGTCCAAGGAGCCTGTGAGGAGAGTGGCTGTGCCATCATCGTTCAGTTTCACCACGGTGGACGAAGTGTTTGGGTAGATAAGGGTCCCGCCCATGTATGCGCTTACGCCAATGCCAATGCCGCGGTGGATAGGGCCATCACCGGGCGGGGCCTTCCGGCCCTGACCATATTTTTCTAGAAACTGGGTATGCTCAGCCGCTTGTTGAATGCACTCTTGGAGACCAAAATTGTGCACGTTATCCCCATTGGGCAACTGCTCTCCTGTTTTGCGGGCATTCTTGAGTCGAATCTCAATGGGATCCAGGCCCAGTTCTTCTGCGATCGCGTCCATTTGGGATTCTATGGCAAAACGGACCTGTGGGGCACCATGACCGCGCTGCGGGCCGCGAATGGGGTTGTTTGTATAGACGGCATACCCCTCGTATTTCAAATGGGGAATCCGATAGGGAATCATGCTGAAGCCCCACGACAGGAATATGATCACGACGCCACTACCTCGATAGCCCCCGCAATTATTGATGACTCGGAACTGCTGAGCGAGCAAGGTGCCGTCTTTCTTGACGCCAGTTTTGAGTTCCACGATCAGGGGTTGGCCATGGCGATAGGCGCTAAAGATCTCTTCGCGCGAAGCCTCTATTTTGACAGGACGACCTGTCTTCATGGAGAGCAATGCGGCACAGAACTCATGGGAGAACAGATCCACTTTTCCACCGAATGCCCCTCCCACGTAGGCCTTCTGCACGCGCACAGAAGAGTAAGGCAGGTCAAGGGTCCTGGCCAACTTGGCCCGTTTAATGAAAGGGCCCATTGAGGAAGTCCAGACATTGAGCTTGCCTCCCGGTTCATAGCTGGCCACGGTGATCTGTGGCTCCAAATATCCGTGGGTTCTCAGATGGCTTTCGAATCGGTCCTCCCGTACATAGTCAGCTTCGGCAAAGCCCGCTTCAATATCTCCCCATGCCGTTTGCGTCCTGCCCCCAATATTAGCCAGGGGCTCCGTTACCTTTGGATGTGTAGGGTGAATTTCAGGAGCACCCAACTGCATCGCCTCTTCAGGATCAAAGACAGCGGGCAACGGCTCGTAATCTACCCGGATAAGGTTTAGCGCCTCTTCAGCCACATATGGATCTGTGGCTGCGACCGCTGCCACCTCTTCGCCCACAAATCGTACGCGATCTGTTGCCAGGGGATCTTGATCAGGGGGATATCTTGGGGTTTCCACAAACCCGTGCTTTACACCGGCCGTATCCTTAGCTGTGATAACCGCTTTCACCCCTTCCAGTTCTTCGGCACGCGATGTATCGATGTTAAGGATTTTAGCATGGGGATGGGGGCTGCGCAGAATACGGCCCACCAGCATCCCAGGGAGCTTGATATCTACGGTATATGTGGCGCGTCCCGTCACCTTGTCCGGCCCGTCTCTGCGGGGTATGCGCCGACCCACATAATCCAAATTTTGTGTCTCAGTGCTTTTAGAATTCATGTGATTCCTAGCTCTCTTCTGACTATCGATTTACGCCGTTTAAAATGGAGTACTGGAGTACTGGGTAGGAAAAGCGGAAAAGTCATCTGTTATTCAAAATCCATTACTCCAGTGCTCCGTTACTCCATTACTCCAGATTTTTTCTTTGCAGCCTCGTTCACCGCATCGAGGATCTTATTGTAACCGGTACAGCGGCAAAGGTGGCCTTCCAAAGCCTTCCGAATCTGCTCTCCCGTGGGACTGGGATTCTCATTCAACAGTGCAGTGGTTGATAGGACCATTCCGGGCGTGCAGAATCCGCACTGAACCGCACCATGTTTCAGAAAACTCCGTTGAACAGGAGTCAGTTCCTCGCCTTCAGACAAACCTTCTATGGTTAGGATATGTTGATTCTGGTAGTCTACGGCCAAGGCCAGACAGGAGAGAATGGGTTTCCCTTCCACCAAAACCGTGCACGAACCGCACTCACCGGTTCCGCAGGCCTCCTTGGTGCCCGTTAGGCTCAGATGGTCCCGCAATGCCTCAAGCAATGTGGTCTGAGGTTCTACAGCAACCTCATGGGTTTCGTCGTTAACAAGAAGCTCAATAAGTCGTTTCAACGATCTCCTCCCAATAGAAATTGATGATTTTCTGTCCTACCTCATACCTCCGGCTGCTTTGGTAAGGGTCCGATAAGCCTGGACTTCCAGACATTCCCGGAGAAAAGAGGCCGAGTAGCCATGATGCATGACCGGGCGTACTTCCGTTGCCACCTTTCTTGCCGCCTTCCTGAGCAGATCGTCGGACGGCTTCTCTCCAATCAGAGCCGTTTCCGCCTTCACTGCTCGAACAGGCTTTGCCGAGACAGAGCCCACCGCAATACGGGCCTTGCCGCAAGTTCTCCCGTCATCTGCACCATCCAAAAGCACGGCTACGGTGACACCGCCAAATTCCATACCGCCTCGTAAACTGAACTTGGTAAACCCTGAACCTCGGTTGGGAGCGGAGTTTGGAATGGTCACCCTGCTCACCAATTCTCCCTCTGAAAGGGCGATGGGCGATAGGGGATCTCCCGTGTAGAGGTCCATCACGGCAAGTTGCCGACTGTTGCTGTGCGACTGGATCTCTACTTCGGCCTCAAGGCAAATAAGGGCAGGAACTGTGTCTGCCATGAAGACCGCCTGACACTTTCTGCCTTTTGGGAGGAGGTAGCAGCGATCACCGTCGCGCTTGAAGCATGGTTCAACATATTGGTACGTGTGGCTTTGGTTGTAGTAGGTACAACGGGTCTCCAGACAGAGGTTGCCGCCGAGTGTCGCCATATGACGGATCTGATTGGAGGCTACGCTCAGGGCCGCTTCGGTCAACAAAGGGGCCCTCTCCAAAATCTCTGGGGAACCCACCACGTCCGCCAAAGTCATGAAGGCATCCAGCTGTAACTCGCCCTCCCCCACTGTAGCTGGAGATTCCACGGGCAATCCTTTTAGGCTGATGACCACTTGGGGGCGCAGCAAGCCGTACTTCATGCGAGGGTACAGGTCGGTGCCGCCTGCCGCGATCCGGGCTCGAGAGCCATATTCCTTGAGGATTTCTATGGCCTCTTTCAATGTTGCAGGGCGCTGGTGTTCAAATTTGGGAAGGTGCATATTTTACCTAATGCGGGGGTTTGTTAAAAGCAACGGGAGCAGGAGACTTATGCCCCCAGAGGAACGCCCAAACGGGTTGAGTCCGATATTTATTATATCACTATGACACTTGTCAATGTTCATTTTACATCTAAAGTCTGGTCTCCTATGCCGGTCGCTCTCCAATCAGCCCCCGCCTATGGGGGGCAGGATAGAAAGCGCATCGCCTTCACTCAGAACGCTCTCTTTGTTGGCATGATGGCCGTTGACAAGGAGAATCAGATCCCCTCTCCCCGCGAGATTGAGCATTTCCAGAACGTGACCCACGGTCGCTTCCTCTCTTACAGCCCATTTGTCTCCGTCCAAACGCTTGTCTGAGGGTCGCACATCATGGCGTAGCGATGAGAAGACTTTTATTTCTATGATCATAACGTCTGGCCTTTTAATTTTATGGGGTTTTTAGCCCTCTTTTATCCAAGTTTTCCTTATTCATACCAGCCGAAGTCATTGATCGCCTTTCTCATGGCCCAGACATTGGAAGGCGGGGCCAGAGGTGGGAGTTCACACCCCGATCCAAGGATGAATCCTCGAGGGGCAAATTTTGCCTTCTCAATGCATTCCTTGGATAGTTGATAAACCTCATCCGGCGTCCCAGTCAGAAGAACCCTTGGCTCCACGTTTCCGACTATAACACATGCATCCCCCAGGTACTCTATGCCTGTGGTGAGATCTACCTCGTGTCCGAAGCCCACAATGCCCGGATCCCCAAATGGCACTTCCACATAATAGGGTAGATTTTGGTTTTGGTCCCCGCAAATATGGGTGTAAATATGACTCACCCCCATGTCCAGGACCTTCCCATGAAGCTCTTTCAAATAGGGAAGGGAGAATTCTCTAAATTGTTTTGGCGAAATGACCTGGTTCGACGAGGTGGGTGTTGAAGTACGGAACTCGATATTTTCAGCGCCAAATATATCAACCCAATATTTGGAGAGGCGCAACCCGTAGTCAGTCGCCAGACGGATGAGCCCGTGTGCCAGTTCTGGCTTTTTGAGTATCCACCTTGCCAGTCTCTCGATACCACACATACTGGCTGCATACAGAAATGGGGATCCGATGCCAATCGTCCTAACCAACCCTGCCTTTTCTTGCAGCCGAGAAAACGCCATATTTAACGGATTCATCCCCGCCTTTTTTACATCAGGAAGTTCTAGATTCCTTATGTCCTCTTCTGATTCTACAGGATAACGGACAACTTTGGGGGTTTGATCGAACTCACCAGAAGGCATCTTAACCTCGCCGCCGAAGTCCCATGCAGCAGAAGAGGCAAATCCAAACTTGGGGCCCTCATCTTGGCCGTACATTTGTGCGACCCAAACTTGCGCCTTAAAACTCTTCTCCGGATCCATGTAGAAATCCCCAAGTGTTATGCCTGCGTTGTTGGCGCAAAATCCGCGCGCAAAGAGAAAAAGGCCCACATGATCAACGGAT
>JASFEQ010000068.1:0-14186 GCA_050124735.1 Desulfobacteraceae bacterium
TGGTCCACACCCCACCTCGGGTTGAGTCATGGCAATCCGTTTAACCAAATCAGGCTTCTCAGATTATCAACCACCACGTGGTTTTACTTATTTATTTATGCCCGTCCCCCTAAGATGTGATCCCAGATACGAACTGGATGATCTCTTTCAAGGGTGTTCCAGGGCCAAAGACCTCTTTGATCCCTACCTCTTTGAGTTTAGGGATATCGTCAGGGGGTATGGTGCCCCCGAGAAGCACCATTTTCTCTTCCACATTTTTTTCCCTGAGGGCGGTAACTACGTCTGGGGCTAATATCATGTGGTTTCCAGACAGTGTGCTCAGCCCTATGATATCGGCATCCTCTTGTATGGCCGTTTCAACGATATTCTGGGGCATTTGATTCCCAATATAAATCACTTCCATGCCCGCGTCACGCAAGGCGCGCGCCACCACAATACTCCCCCTCCAATGGGCATCCATACCAAGACGGGCAATTAAGACCCTAATACGTTTTTTCATAGTGGCTTACCTTATTCTGTAATTTAAAAGATAGGGTAAAGATTCCACCTTGATTGGAGTGCTGGAGTATTGGAGTACTGGAATGCTTAATTCCAATCAACAGGAAAAACCATTACTCCACTACTCCATTACTCCAGACGACGAGTTTATTATCGCTGAAGGCCTGTCTCACTATGAGAGTTTACTAAGCCTCTCGGCTTTGGTTCAGAACAACGGTGGATCCCATGTGCCGCAACTCTTTTTCAAAGTCTGCGATACCTCCCCCTCTGTTAAATGGGCCTTTACCGACTCAACGATGACTTCCATTAAGTTTCCATCCTCATCACAGCACCGGGCAATGGCCTCAAGCGCACCCTCTGCCTCCAAGGCATTTCGCTCCTTCTTGATCCTTTCTATCTTTTCTTGCTGAATTTGAAGAGTCTCTGGAACCTGGAAGAGCTCTGTGGGAAGTTTTTCATCCTCTATCTGATAGCAATTCATGCCCACTATCGGCATTTCTCCAGACTCAACGGCCTTTTGGTATTTGTATGCGGAATCTGAAATCTCTCGGTGTATCCAGCCCGTTTCTACGGCCTTCACAATTCCTCCCATTTGATCAATTCTTTCCAAAAGGGCCTCGATCTCCACCTCGAGTTGGTTGGTCAAAGACTCTACAAAATAGGATCCTCCAAGTGGATCTACGGTGTGGGTGACTCGGGTCTCAAGCTGCAAGATCTGCTGTGTCCTAAGGGCGGTAAGTGAAGAGAGCTCAGTGGGCGTGCAGAGCGCTTCATCGTACGCATCCACGTGGACGGATTGTGCGCCTCCCAATACGGCTGAGAGCGCCTGATAGCCCGCTCGTGCAATGTTGTTCAGGGGCTGCTGTGCGGTCAGGGAAACGCCGGATGTCTGGACATGGAATCTCAGGGAGTGAGAGCGGGGATTTTTGGCCTTGAACCGTTTTTTCATCAATCTGGCCCACAATCTTCTGGCGGCCCTGTACTTGGCGATCTCTTCAAAGAAGTCGCTGTGGGCAGAGAAGAAAAAACTGAGCCTTGGGGCGAAGCCATCCACATCGAGGCCGCGCCTTATAAGTTCCTCTGAACACCCCATAGCATTAGCGATCACAAAGGCCACTTCTTGAATGGCAGTGCACCCTGCCTCCCGGTAATTGTAACCGGCGAAACTTATGGGGTTCCACCTGGGAGCGTGCTTGGCACAGTATTCAATAGCGTCACAGCTCAGCTTAAAGGAGAATTTTGGCGGTAAGACCTCCGGGGCAATGCAAATGGTTGTCTCCATCAAGAAATCATTCTGATTCGTACCCATAAGTGCCTCTAAAGGTATGCCACGAACCTGTGCATTCGCAAAATACATGGATTGAAGGGTGATGTTGCAGATGGGATGAGACGTGACCAATGAGCTACTAATTTTCTCGATCGGTATACCTTCGAACAAGATACGCATGTCCTCTAAAGTGTCCACAGCCACTCCGCCCCGGCCCACATCGGCGTAGACGTTTGGATCCGTGGAATCATATCCTCGGAGGGTTGGATAATCAAAAACGGCATTTATCCCGGTGGCCCCTTGAGCGAGGAGAAACTTGTATCTTTTGTTGGTCTGTTCGGGCGGTCCGAAGCCGGCCAGTTGCCGGAGGGTCCAGGTTCGCCCCCGATACATGGTCGGATGAATGCCTCGCACATAGGGCTCCTCTCCCGGGAAGCCCAAATCCTGCAGGTAGTCCATAGGGGAAATGTCCTCCGGGGTGTACAAAGGCTTAATAGGCAACCCGGAGAGGGTATTGAATCCCTTCATTTCACCTTTTTCAGCCTGGCCAATCTCATTCTGCCATTCCTCTGTTTTTTGACTGATCTTCTCAATGGCCCGGCTGTTCCATAGTTCTGACATCCTCTTCCTCCCTTAAAGCTCTTGCAATATTCTCAAAATCTCTGCATCCAGTTCATCATTATCAAAAGAGAATGAAACGGTGCCATGGTCAACATTAAATGATGTGAGATTGCAGTCGTAATCATCTGCCACCTCTTCCAATAGTTTTCTGAACTTGACCACCTCAGGGTGATCTAAGCTGTCCACATCCTCTGAAAATAGATCTACTTCAATGATTCCCATGAGCTTGGCCTTGCCGGTTTGCTACACGCCATGGCTTAAACGCAAAATGTTTGCATGTGATCCGTTGCATGCCTAAAATCAGATCTCAAGTGTAACCTGTTCTGGTGAAGCCCTGTGCATAGCGACGAAAATAAACGAGCCAGTTAACAGAATAAAGGTCCCTATAATAAAAACCGTGCTAAATGAGAAGAGGTCAATAATAACGCCTGCAAGCAAAGGACCTATCAACATACCCAGACTGTGGGCCATGGCCAGCAGGCCCATGATGGACCCCATTGCCTCCACTCTCCTGCCCTCGATCACACCCAGTGCCATGAGGGCAGGAAAGGCGATGCCGCCTGCCAGGCCAAAAAGCCCGCTGGCCAGGAAGAGCTCTCCAAATGTGCTGGCGATTTGTACAAGGAGAAGGGATAGAGCGCCCAAGATCCCTCCAAGTGCTATGAGCAGTTTCTTGTTGAATCTGTCCGCAAGAAATCCCATCGGCGTTTGGAAGACACCGCTCACCAGGACGCTTATCATGACTATGAATCCTATGGTGGAACTGCTTAAATGGAGTCGGGTGCTGGCTAGCAGGGGGAGAAATCCCCATATGAAGCCTATACCGGTCGTAAAGCAGAGACGGAATGTGAAAAGAGAGAAAATGGCTGGTTCTTTAATGAGACGGAGATAGCCGATTGGCTTTTTGGGCACAGAGGCCTGTCCTCCTTCATGGCCCTTTTCAGAGGGAAGCAACAGAAGGCAGAGGGCAAAACCTAAAAAGGTGAAGGCTCCCATGGTGAGAAAAGAGATCTGGATATTCCACAAGTCCTTCACCACACCGCCCAGTATGGGCCCGAAACTTAGACCCCCGTAAAGGGATATATTAAAGAGGCCCATGGTGAATCCCTCTTTGTTCTTCGGTGTAATCGTGCCCACATAGGCCTGTGCAACAGGAAAGATCATGGCCGATGCAAACCCCTGGCCTAATCTAATGAGGATTAGTGCATGAACATTTGAGGAGACCAGGTAGAGAAGGGAGACAAGGAAATAGAGAAACATGCCGAGAGTGAGAAGAGGTTTCTTCCCTTTGATGTCGGAGAGTTTGCCGAAATAGGGAACGAAAATGGTCCTGGTGAGGGAAAAGGCCCCAAAAATCAGGCCGATCTGAAAGGCGCCAGCGCCTAACTCGTGCGCATACACCGGAAGTAGGGGTGCCACGATGCCCACCCCCATGATAGTGACAAAAACAGCGAGGAAAAGGGTTATGAATATTTTTAGATTTAGAACCATATTCAGAATCGGTAATAAAGCGGCAAACAAAGAATCTAGGCAGTATAAGAAGTTTCTATGGAGCAATGCAAGATTTTTGGGTTAATCGTGTGAGATTGGAGGTTCAAAAAAGCCAGCAGACCCCAATATCCCAAGTTCACCGTCTGATTTGGGTAATAAGACTGAAATTAGCAGGTTATGTAGCATTCCTGATCACCAGCAAGGTATTAGATGTAAGGCGCCGAGGAGCGACGACTGAGGCGTATTAGTCCATACGCCTAAAGCCTGCCCCCGCGAAGGCGGGCGGAGAAGCGATCGAAGGCAACGCAGTCCTTCGATGCTTCGACATTGCTCAGGACCGTGAGCTTGCCGAATGGCAGATGATGCCTTGATGGCGGATCAGGGAATATGTATGTTTCTTGACATGACCCATTTCAAGTGATAATTCGCATACTTTAAAGCTTTACACAGATTTTGAAGAAAACGTCTTAGCGAGGATAGTAATGACTTTTCAAGAACTGATCCTGTCTTTAGAGAGATTCTGGGCAGAGAGGGGCTGTCTCATTCAACAACCCTACGATCTTGAAGTGGGCGCAGGCACCTTCAATCCCGCCACTCTGTTGAGGAGCCTCGGGCCAGAGCCGTGGTCCGTAGCCTACGTGGAACCCTCCAGGCGTCCCACCGACGGTAGATATGGTGAGAATCCCAACCGGTTGGGACACTATTACCAGTACCAGGTCATCCTAAAACCCTCACCCATTGATGTTCAAGAGATCTACCTGGACAGCTTAAAGGCCCTCGGGATCGACCCGCTAGACCATGATATCCGTTTTGTAGAGGATGATTGGGAGTCCCCGACGCTTGGCGCCTCAGGTCTTGGATGGGAGGTCTGGCTTGATGGCATGGAAATCACCCAGTTCACCTATTTTCAACAAGCCGGAAGTATCAGACTCGATCCCATTTCAGTTGAACTCACCTACGGTTTGGAAAGAATTGCCATGTATCTGCAGGAAAAGGAGAGTGTCTACGACCTCATGTGGAACGAGAAGGTCACTTACGGGGATGTCCACAAGAAGGGGGAATGGGAGCTTTCTGTGTATTGTTTTGAGCTGGCCGATGTGGAAATGCTCGTGAAGATGTTTGATTTGTGTGAAGAGGAATCCAAGAGGATAAGCAAAGAGGGGCTGGTATTGCCCGCTTACGATTATTGCCTCAAATGCTCTCACATCTTTAATGTCCTTGATGCGAGAGGGGCAATCAGCGTTGCTGAGAGGACAAAGTATATAGAGCGCATCAGGAACTTGGCCCGCGCAGCCTCCAAAAACTACCTTAGCCAGAGAGAAGAGATGGGGTACCCTCTATTGATTGAAGATTGAAGATTGGCGATTGATAGATGGCAAATGACCAATGACAAATGACTAATGACAAGTGACAAGTGAGGTTTCATGGGTGGAGAACTTATAGTAGAGATTGGGACAGAGGAGATTCCATCAGACTATTTTGAAAGTGCCTTGAAGTCACTGTGGAGACTCGCAGAGAGCTATCTGAAGGAAAACCGGATCAAGATGGGAGCAGGTCTGGAGGTGTACGCCACGCCGAGACGACTGGTCCTGACCGGCAAGGCGATTGCGGAGAAACAAGAGGATGTGTCTCAAGAAATCACCGGGCCTCCCAAGAAAGCGGCATTCGATGAAAAGGGAAATCCCACAAAGGCTGCTTTTGGTTTTGCGGAAAAACAGGGTGTCTCTGTGGAGGATCTTCAATTACTCCAGACCCCAAAGGGTGAGTATGTCTTCGTAAGGCGCACCATACCCGGCAGACCCACCACGGAAATCCTCTCAGAGGTTTTACCCAGATTAATATCAGACATTCCATGGCCAAAATCCATGCGTTGGGGGGCGCTGGACTTTTCTTTTGTTCGTCCCATTCACTGGGTACTTGCCCTGTTTAATGGCGAAGTCATCTCCTTTGAAGTTGCCGGTGTAAAGAGCGGGAACATGACGAGGGGTCATCGATTTATGGCACCTCAGACAATGGAAGTGGCGGATCTTCAAGATTATTTCCGCAGAATGGAGGAGAGCTCTGTCATTATTGATCATAAAGCAAGAGAAAAAGAAGTAAAGAAAATCGTTGTAAGCGCGGCCTCTGCTGTTTCCGGAACCCCTGCGATGGATCCTGAACTCCTATCCACAGTGACCAACATGGTAGAGTTTCCATCCGCCGTTTGTGGGAGTTTTGAAAACGAATTTCTGAATATCCCAGAACCGGTTCTGATCACTGCCATGAAGAAGCATCAGAAATACTTTGCTATTCGTGATTCAAGGGGTCAACTGATGCCGAACTTCGTGGCTGTGAACAATACGCTTACTAGGGATGAATCAGTGGTTCAAAAGGGGCACGAAAGGGTCCTGCGGGCCAGGCTGTCAGATGCGGATTTCTTTTTCAAAGAAGATCGGAAAAGACCTCTTCAGAATAGATTGGAAGATCTAAAAGAAGTCATTTATCAGGCCAAGCTGGGGACCTCTTTTGCCAAAGTCCAACGTTTTGCTCGGTTGGCCGAATATTTGGTCGAGCAAGTTTTGCCAGAGAAGATGGATGACGTCAAGCTTGCGGCGGAACTCTGTAAATGCGACTTGGTCACAGAGATGGTCATGGAGTTCCCCACATTACAAGGTATCATGGGAAAGGAATATGCGCGACTGGACGGTCATCCAGAGGAAGTCTGTCTCGCCATCCATGAACATTATCTTCCCGCAAGAGCAGGTGATGAGCTACCCACATCTCCTATTGGAGCCATCGTAGGTCTGGGGGACCGCATGGATACTGTATCAGGATTCTTTGCGATTGAGATGGAACCTACTGGTGCGGCTGATCCCTTTGCGCTTCGCAGGCACGCGCTGGCCATTATCCGAATTCTCGAAAAGATGCAGTGGAACATATCCCTTGAGGGATTCATCGCAAAGTCCATATCTATCCTGCGTGAGGAGATTGAGTTTGATAAAGACCTTGTTACCCACAAAGTATTGGGCTTCTTCAGAGAGAGGTATAAGAACATGTTGTTGAGATCAGGGTATGAATCAGATCTGATCGATGCGATCATTTCGGTGAATTTTGAACAGATCAATCAGCTCCGTTCAAGGATTGATCAGCTCAAGAAATTCATGACAGAATCAGAGGAATTCGAATCCCTGGCTCTCACTTTTAAGAGAGTAAGAAATATTCTCAAGAATCAGGACGAATCTCTACCTGTTGATGAAAATCTGTTCAGAGAACCCTGCGAGTCCGATCTATGGGAAGCGTATCAGGCACTCAAGGATGACATCAGTGCGAGTGTGGAAAGAGGGGACTATTTTGAGGCCCTGAACCTCATGGTGCGACTAAGGAAGCCTGTGGATGATCTGTTCGATGGGGTGGAGATTCTGACTAAAGAGGACACCCAATTGAGGAATAACAGAGTGGGGATGCTTCAAAACCTGGCCCGCCTTTTTCTAAGCCTCGCAGACTTCTCCAAATTCTCAATTTAGGCCCCTGTAATCGCATATCTTCGACCTAGCGATTTGAGGCTACGCCCGCTCTTCTCAAGACCGTATCTAATGTGTTATGTGGCGGTGCCCCAGTATTTTGAGGTCTAACGAAGTGATGGGAGAATCTCAGGTGCTCATGGGCGCAGACCACAAAATACTGGGGCACGGCGAAGTCCGGTGGTATTTTCTTTAAGATAGGATCTTTAAAAAAGGGCCGCAGCCTCAAATTCCCGAAAGCAGGATCTGCGATTAAGGATGACAAGAGACAAATGACAAGAGACAAATCGCGAGTGGAGCGAGCTATCTGGTGGGCTTTTTGATTAGCATATAGAGGTTGCCTTCATGTTTCATGTGCCCTGCAGCCAATTCGGCGTGCTGATCGCTGCCCCAGAATATATCCGCCCTTCCAGATCCTTTGATGGCCCCCCCTGTATCTTGGTTTAAAAAGAAACGTGAAAACTTGGTCCAGCCTGTGATCTCATCGTTGCTATCAATGACAGGCTTCTCCGTGGAAATGAAGCAGAGTGCCCCCTTTGGAAAAATCCTGCTGTCCAGAGCAACTGATCTGCCAGGTGTGAGAGGAACGTCAATGTTGCCAAAAGGGCCATTCTCCATGAGGCCAAAGAACACGTAGGAGGGATTGTGATTCAACACCTCTTCTAGGATCTCAGGGTGTCCGGAGAGGTAACGGCGGATGCTCTGCATGGAAATCTCCTCTCTGCTGAGTAGGCCCCTGTCCAGCAAATACCGCCCAATGCTCCGATAAGGCTGACCATTAGAGGCCTGGTAGCCCACAGAAATTGTGCTCTCATCCGGCAATTTCAGACGGCCAGATCCTTGTATGTGTAGAAAGGCCACGTCAAGGGGGTCCTTGAGCCAGGCAATCTCTAGACCCCTGTTTGCCAATGCATTATCTGCCTCTATTTGTTTCCTGGAAAAATAGGGTAAAACCTCCTTGCCCTCAATTCTCGCAATGATGGATTTGCCCGCATATTCGTCCCTAAATAGACCAAGATTAATCTTTATCAGATCGTCAGGTTTTTGATAAATGGGATGCTTAAACGTTTCATCAGGGATCAGTCTACCCTCGTACACAGGTTCATAATAGCCGGTGAAGAGGACTTTATTGTTTCCTACACGGCCCGTCGCCCTGTAGACCAAGAAATCTCTCCTAATCTTCTCATTCAACTCTCCTCGATCCGGATTTTTTGAAACAAGTTCCAAGAAGGCTTCTTGGCTCTCGCGCACCTGAAGGCAGGTGTATTCATGGGGACCGTAATAGAATATGTATTGGGGATCCAATCTATGGAGATACTCAAGATTGCGCCTTATGGCTTGGGCAAGAGATGAGAAATCCATATCGTCATGGAATTTGGGATAAAAAAAACGTGTTCGGGTAAGGGCTTCCTCAGGCCTCTCCGCTTCTTTTCTGAGGGCTGGATAGCACCCAAAAGAGGAGATGAGGTGTAGCAAGAGAAAGAATGTTAATAAGTATTTATATTTGCTTGCCATCTTTAACAAATACTTGCAAAAACTTTTCCCAAAACGGGCTGTCCAGAGTCCACAAATTCATCAAAAAAGCTGATTTTTTCATAATATATGCTAATTCTGTTGATTACAAGTCAAATAATATATGCGAGAATCTATTTTTAGTGTAGTTTTTTCGCTTGGCAAGTGTGGTTATCTTACCACAGTTCTACCTGGACGAGGAATTCAAGACGTGAACTCAAAAAATGCTGTTCAATGATTATTAATATAAAATCAAATATTTATGTGAACTAGGAAAACAAATTTCAATGCTAATTGGTCTTTGGCATGTTGTTTGCTATCCATTCCACAAAGTATTTGTGTGTCCATACCATGAGTAAGAGGAGTGAATAGTGGATTTTAGACAACGAACCCTGAGAGATGATGTGGGTTGCACGGGAATTGGCCTCCACTCGGGAGAGAAAGTGCGGTTGACCATAAAACCTGCTCCCCCTGATACGGGTATTAAGTTTATACGGAAAGATCTGGCCGGTCAGCCGGTCATTAATGCGTATTTTGACAATGTGACGGATACAAACCTTTCAACCACCATTAGTAACAATGGTTACAAGGTTTCAACCATTGAGCACCTCATGGCTGCTCTGTTCGGCCTTGGTATTGACAATGCAAGGGTGGAACTTGACGGTCCGGAAGTGCCTGCGATGGACGGGAGTTCGGCACCATTTATCTTTCTATTGAAAAGCGTGGGTATCAGAGAACAGGCGGAGCCGAAGCGATTCATTATTATTAAGAAGACTTTCAAACTTCAGGACGGCAACCGGTCTATAAAAATATCCCCATCAAAGGAACTGAGGATCTCTTATGTAATAGATTTTCATCATCCTATGCTCAGGAACCAGAAATATGAGCTGAGCTTTTCTGGAAAAGATTTTGTTAATGAGATCAGCAGGGCGCGCACATTTGGCTTTCTGAAAGATGTCCGGATACTGAGGGAGAACGGATTGGCGAAAGGAGGATCTCTGGACAACGCCATCGTGATTGATGATTTCAGAATAATCAATGAGGACGGCCTGAGGTACAAAAACGAGTTTGTAAGGCATAAGATCCTTGATTTTATCGGAGATATCGCCATTCTCGGGTCACCGGTCATTGGTCATTTCCAGGTTCAGAAATCAGGTCACTTTCTCAATCAGTTCATGTTGAAAAAATTGATGAACGAGAAGAAATATTGGAAGATGATGACTTTCCAGAACCCAGAGGAGTGTACACAAAACAGTGTGAGAATACCCGTATTCGGCTCTCTGGAACCGGTCCCTGCCTGACATTTAGTAAATCTTTATCATCCCCTATAATATCAGAGATATAGACCCTACCATTTTATCTACACGACCCAGTAGTCCAGTACTCAAATACTCCCTGGCCCAGACCTGATTTACCACACCTAAATTTAGGGCATTTGTCTGGGTCTTGTGGACCAACCTCCTCGTTTTACGCTTTCGTCGCGCTCTCCGAGGCGGAGGCTCAACGAGCCGGAGGCCAGGGCGGGACATTCTTTCATAGTCTTCCTTCTTTGCGAAAACGAACGACCGAAATCCACCGTCTATTTCATATTTCATATCCCGTCTCGGCGGCGGGATGATGCCTTGATGGTGGATCAGGGAACTAAGTATTGCATTTCAACGCCCTGTTGGATATCATATCCCACCAAAGTACCTGTTTTTATCAAACAAACACGTCCAGGTATCTCCCTCCAAGAGCAGAAGCGGGGTGAGTTGATAGGTATAGGATATCAAGGAACGAGGATTCCATTGCAGAGATCGAGTTTTGTTGCAGATATTTATTTCATGAAAAAGGTAAAGCGAACTCTACTGACCATTATCATTCTGATTGCCACACAATGGGCTGCACCCGCCCTGGCAGAGAAGGCCTACTTGTCTGACATTGTGATCACCAACGTGCAAGGCCATCTCCTGGTCTATTTCACGGTCAAGGAGTGCTTTACCCCAGAGATGAATAGCGCCATTGAGAATGGAATAGAGACGACTTTTACCTTTTTCGTGAAACTCTACGAAAAAATAGAACTTTCAATTGATAAGAAAATAACCGACCTGGAGGTCAAGCACAGCATAAGGTACGATAATCTGAAAAAAATCTATGAAGTGAGATTATGGGAGCGAGAAAATGAGGTAATCACCGTCAAGGATTTCGAAGAAGCAAAGAAACTCATGTCCGAGGTCGTAGGCCTCGGGGTAACACCTCTTAGCAACCTACGAGAAGGTGGTGATTATCGGCTTCAAATGATGGCTGAGTTGGATAAGATAACACTTCCCTTTTATCTACACTATGTCTTGTTCTTCCTTTCCTTGTGGGACTTTGAAACCGATTGGCATACGATAGATTTCAGGTATTAATCAGCCATGCAGAGGTATTTAGAGGCACAAAAGCGAGACCTTAAGAGACGACGTAAGGAAAGGTATATCATTGCCTTCCTTATTGTTCTTGTCTCCATTCTGACCTATCTCGGAACAAGAGTCTTTGATCTCGGCCTGGGTCTCCCTGTATCTAGCAGCATCCTCATTTTTGCCCTTTTAAACGTCAATGTGATATTGCTCCTTCTCCTGCTCTTCCTGACCATGAGAAATCTGGTCAAGCTGTTATTTGAAAGAAAAAAGAAGATTATGGGGGCGAGAATCAGGACCAAACTTGTTCTTGCCTTCATCATCTTGTCTCTTCTACCCACAATCATCCTTTTCTTCGTTTCGGTGCAGTTCATCTCAACTTCCATCGAATACTGGTATAACCTCCCGGTGGAAAGGTCCCTCAGGACATCACTGGAGGTGGCGCAGGACTACTACAACAGAGAAACCGAGGAGGTCCTCGACATCGGAAACAGTGTGAGCCGTCTCATTACGTACCACGGGTACATCCTAATCGCGAAGCAGGATGAACTTGAGAAACTCGTCAATGAAAAACGGATGGAGCATCGTTTGGCATCTATAAAGGTCTTCTCCCAACGGCTGGAGCTGAGGGCAGTCTCTCAAAACGACCGCATAGACCTGAGTCCGTTCAAGGACCCTGAGACGGATGTTTTAACAAAGAGTCTAAAAAAAGGCACAGATGTTCAGGACATACAGTCTTTAGCCCACGGGGACCTGGTTAGCGGAATTGTGCCCATCTTTTCGAGAACGGAATCCAAGGCTGTTGTTGGTGTGATTGCATTATCTAAATTTATTCCTGGAGCATTTGTCAATCGGCTAAATGCCATTTCAAGAGGTCTGGAAAAATATAACCAGCTCAAGATGTTGAAAAAGCCGGTAAAGATAAGCCATATGATTTGGCTCTCCATTGTTACGCTCCTTGTCATCTTTTCTTCCGTATGGTTTGGTTTTTTCCTCTCAAAAGGCATTACCGTTCCGATTCAGGAACTGGCAGAGGGAACAAACCGTATTGCCATGGGGAACTACGACTTTTTCATAGACCTGGAGGCAGAGGATGAAATAGGTGTGCTGGTCAATTCATTCAACAGGATGACCCTGGACTTGAAGAACAGCAAGAAAAAATTGGAGGAGACTTACGAAGAATTACTGAAAAGCCACATAGAAATTGAGCAGAGAAGGCTCTACATGGAGATTGTCCTTGCCAATGTGGCTGCTGGTGTGGTTTCTGCGGATGCCAATGGAAGGATCCTTACCATCAATAAGTCGGCAGAAAGGATGCTAAACATAAAGGCCGAAGATATCATTGGGAAGAATTACCGGGAAGTGGTAGGAGGGGATTATGTCAAGGCGATCAACGGATTTCTAAGGGATAAAAGCTTCTTCCGAAGAGGATTTATGGTACGACAGATTAGGCTATCTGTTGAGGAAAAGACCCTGACTCTGCTCGTATCCCTTAATGTACTTCGCGATGATCGGGGAAAATACTTGGGCCTGGTGGCGGTCTTCGAGGACGTAAGCGAGATCGAGAAGGCCCAGAGAATGGCTGCATGGCGTGAAGTGGCAAGGCGCATAGCTCACGAGGTAAAAAATCCCCTCACTCCCATTCAACTCTCAGCTCAGAGGCTTAAGAAAAGATACGGGCACAAAGTAGCCCGAGATGATGGACAGGTGTTTGAGGAATGCACAAATCTCATAATCAATCAAGTGGAAGAGCTGAAGCGTCTTGTAAACGAGTTTTCCAGCTTTGCGCGGATGCCCGCGTCCAATCCTACCCCCAATAACATCAATCAAATCATAGAAGAGTCGATAGGTCTTTATAAAGAGGCGCAAGCGAATGTAAAAATTACTTTTAATGATTCCAAAGAGGTGCCCATATTCAAAGTGGATAAAGAACAGATGAAAAGAGTGATGATTAATCTCCTGGACAATGCCATAGCTGCCATTGACGGAGACGGAGACATAGTCGTTGATCTTTCCTATGATAAGGAACAGGAGATGGTGAGAATCCAGGTATCAGACAATGGAAAAGGCATCCCTCCTGAGCACAAGATGAGACTCTTTGAGCCCTATTTTTCCACTAAAGAACATGGAACTGGTTTAGGACTGACCATAGCGAGTACCATAATAAGCGATCATAATGGCTTCATACGTGTTCAGGACAATCAGCCACGCGGAACTAAATTTGTCATCGAGCTCCCACTGAGAGTCTAAACTTTAAGTGAGGAGTGAAAAGTGACGGGTAACGAGTTAAGCTGATGTGGTATTGACTCCAGAACGCTAAACTTGTCACTCGTGACTAGTTACTGGTCACCATTTTAAGGGTGAAATCGTTTAAGGTGTTTTTGTTTATCTACCATCTCATATGGACTTGTCTCGTCATTTTGTCCCTTCCCCTATTTTTCTTCACAAAGCGGCGTCGAATTTTTGAGAGACTGGGCATAAGGTTGCCCGCAGATCCCCCTAAAACAGAGAGCATATGGATACACGCCCTCTCGGTGGGTGAAGTCCTCTCAGCCCTTCCTTTGGTCAAAGCGGTAGGGCTGCAATATCCTGAAAAGGATGTGGTCTTTACGGTGACAACTGATCAGGGAAAGGAAATTGCATGCAAAGAATTGCGGGGCAAGGTGAGGGCCTTACTCACAATGCCCCTGGATTTCTGGTGGTCTGTCCGCAGAGTGGTCAATTTCATCAGACCTTCGCTTTTTGTTCTTGTTGAAACAGACATATGGCCTGGCCTCATCGAATATCTTAAAAAGAGAGGAACAAAAACCTTACTGATAAACGGTCGTATTTCTCCACGGACCTTTAGGTCTTACCGAAGGTTTCGCCCTTTCGCTCGGCACATGTTTAACGGAATTGATTTGTGCATGATGCAGTCAG
>JASFEQ010000069.1:0-14151 GCA_050124735.1 Desulfobacteraceae bacterium
CCCCAATTCCTGGAACTGATGATCCTTGGCTTGCTCGTCTTCACCGGTGCCGTAAGCCGCTTTAAAAAGAGACTGGATTAGGCCTCAATATCGTGATCTGAGCCTCTCATTGACAATTTACTTTCAATAAATTAAAATATATAGAGATAAACTTAATTAACTTCTCCTAAGTCAATAATTACAAATCATTCTAAAATTTCTATCTGGTTTGGGTACATTTTAAAGGGGCCGAGAGGGGATGTCTGCGGATCGGGGTAAGAACAAAGGGTCTACTCATAAACCATTCGCTGATCTTGTGGGACGGTCTTCGCCTGGAGATGGGAACGGCAATCCCGACAGGCGAAGTGGAGGCGAGAGACGCAGCGGTAAGGAGCGACGAAGCGGCGAAGACCGTAGATTGGACTGGGCCTCTCCGGAAAGCTATCCTGAAAGACGGAGCGGTAAGGACCGTCGAGCTGGAGTAGAACGGCGAAGTGGGGAGGATCGACGAAAAAGGCAGATTCCCATAGATTTCCCCGATCGCCGAAGCGGTAAGGACAGAAGGAGCGGCGTCGACCGAAGAAAGGGCGAGCGCCGAAGGACCAAACCGAGAATCCCAATCTTCATCAAGCTTGCCACCCTATCCACACTGCTCATTCTCTTTGTGATTTCCGCCATCAGTTTCTCAATGCTGAAAAAACAGAAGGAGCAGTTTACGAGTCAGTTAATAGACTTAGGCAAGAGTATGGTTCGAATCGCCACCAAGAACGCCCCTGACAAGCTCTTAGGAGAAGAGGACATGGCCCTCTTCCAGTTGGTCAATGACATCGCTGAAAACGAGCAGGTGGTGTATGCACTGATTATAGATAAGAAGAATATTATCAAGGCCCATAGTCGTATCGATGAAGTGAACAAGGCCTATTCACCGCCAGAAAATGCGCTCTTCATCCAAGAGGAGAGCGACATAAGCATAAGCACCATCACGCACGATGCAGAGCAGATCCTTTTTTTTGAGTCACCTATCACATACCAAAAACTCAAGATAGGCGAGGTGCACATCGGGATCTCCCAAAAAAAGGTCCTTCAGAGTATTCGCGATGCGAAGATTTTCATCTTGGTCCTCACAACCATTATTACGTTGCTCGGGATTCTTTTCAGTCTCGGACTTAGTATGTATTTTTCCAATCCCATAAGAAGATTGGGTGAGACGACCCGGGCGCTAGGGATGGGCGATTTCAAGTACAGGGTGAGGATTGATCGCAACGATGAATTTGGAGATCTCGCCTACTCCTTTAACAGAATGGCCGAGGATCTGGAGCTCAAGGAGAAAATCAAGGATATATTTGGCCGGTATGTGACTCCAGAAGTGGTGGAGATGATCGTCAAAGACCCGGACAATCCGCGTATCAAGGCCTCCAAGGTGGATGCCACAATCCTCTTCGTGGATATCCGAGGTTTTACCAGCTTATCTGAGGATATAGAACCGGAAAGAGTAACAGCGCTTCTGAACGAATATTTTACCCGGGTTACATATACGATCCTTAAGCACGGGGGACACTCGAACAAATTTGTGGGGGATGAGGCGATGGTCGTCTTTGGAGCCCCAGTCCCCAACCCGCGGCATGCTGAGGCCGCCGTCAAAGCGGCTCTGGATATCCAGGAGGAGATTGCCAGGCTGAATTGGGAAAGGAAACAGGAGGACATTTCTTTTCAAGTGGGTATAGGGATAAATTCTGGTGAGATGGTGGGAGGGAGTTTGGGTCCAGAAAAGAGGATGGAATACACGGTTATCGGGGACAACGTCAATGTGGCTTCGCGGCTCACATCCATTGCAAAAGGCGGAGAAATCTTGATTAGTAAACAGACCTACGAGTCCATAGCTAGAAATAGGCTAAAAGTGGAGGAAAAAGGGCAGGTCTCTGTGAAGGGTAGAAGAGGAGGGATAAAGACCTTTAAGGTGTTGCGTCTGGAAGGGGATCAGTATGGGCTTAGCTAAGCATAGAGCAAACAAAGAAGGATTGCGATGGATCCTTCTTTTATTGATAGGAGGGGGGTTGTTTGTCCTTTCCGCATGCGCTGCGGCATGGCCCACCTCCGGCACCACTTCGCCTCCAGTTCCCGAAAAGCCGCTAAAAGGAGAAGTCTTTCGCTCGGACGACTACGTCGTCTATGTCATGGAGGGCGGGGAGACCCCTAAGACCCTGGCTAAAAGCTTTCTAGGAGATGCGAGGAAATCTTGGATCATTGAAGACGCCAATGAAGGTGTCGCTTTCAGAAGGGGCAAGGCGGTTGTCATTCCCCTGAAAGAAGAAAATAAAGGGGGACTAACCGCGAGGGGGTATCAAACGGTCCCTGTGCTTACGTACCATCATTTTGGGAAAGATTGCACATCCCCCTATTGCATGCCCGCGACCGTCTTTGGTCAGCAGATGAGATATTTGAAAACAAAGGGTTACAGGGTGATAACCCTGGGCACACTTCTCAATTTCTTGCGATATCGTCATGCCATACCCAAAAAATCCGTGGTGATCGCCATCGATGACGGCAACAGGTCTGCCTACAAGATCGCCTATCCCATGCTAAAAAAGTATGGTTACACGGCGACGCTTTTCATTTATACCGATTTCGTGGGCGTTTCCAAGGGTGCCATCACATGGGACCAGCTCAGGGAGATGAAGGCGGCTGGGTTTGAAATAGGCTCCCACACCAAATCCCATTCTGACCTCACAAAGCAGAGGGAAGGGGAGAGTCATACCGAATATACGGCAAGAGTAAGAAACGAGCTCCTTGGTTCCAAGCGCTTACTTGACAAAAACTTGAGGCAGGACACGATCTACCTGGCATTTCCATACGGCCGGTACAATGAAAGGGTGTTGGCCGTTTCCGAACAGGTGGGTTATAAGCTCGGTTTTTCTGTGAGAAGAGGAGGCAATCCCTTCTTCGCAGATCCCCTTAGATTGAAAAGGGATCAGATTTTGAAGAGGGAGATGGAAACCTTTGCCAAGAGGCTAAAAACCTTTTACGAGTTCTCGCTGAAGTAAAGAAAATGATGAGAAAGGGCCAACATTTCATCTATATGGTCGTCTTGATGACATCCCTCACGGGTTGTGCATCCCTTGGAGAGAAGTATTCCATGGCTATTTTAGAACCTCCAAAGAAGCGATTTTTTGAAGAGTCTCTCCGCAAGGGAAGCGCGTTTGAACAGAATAGAGACACGGTCGCTGCCCTTAAACAATATAAGCTCGCCATGACGGTGAACCCTTCGAGTCAAGAGGCCATAGAAGGCCATGGCCGGGTGAAACGTCAAATAAACAAGGAAGCAAAAAAACACTACAAGGCAGGCCTTATATTCCACAAAGAAGGGAAATACGGTCGTGCCAGGCAGGAATTCTTGATGGCGTTGAGGCTACGGCCCGATTACCCGGAAGTGGTCAACATGCTCACGTCCAGAAAGCGAATTAAAATTAAGAGATACATTGTGCATACGATTCAACCTGGGCAAAGTCTATCAAAGGTGGCCGGGATGTACTATGGGGACCATCACAAGTTCCCCATCATCGCCAAATACAACAATCTCACGGACGCCACCCGCGTCCATGAGGGGCAGAAGATCAAGGTCCCTGAGATTGAAGGTGTGGAATTTCTTGTTGGCAGGGAAACTGTAGAGACAGAAGAAACGGGGATTGATTATTCAGGTTTTTGGGATTGGGAAGCGGTCAGAGAGGGGGCAACGGGTGCCAAAGCGCCTCAAGGGGACCAAGAGCTTGAAGAGCAGATTGCCATCTATCGAGATCACGGCATCGACCTGTACCATAAGAGGCTGTACCAGGAAGCGCTTGTTGCATTGAATTTGGCCCTGAATATGGAGCCAAATGATAAGACCACCCTAGAGTATGCCTATAAATCCCATTTCGAAAACGCCAGGACCCTTTTTGACAACCGAGATTACCTGCAAGCAAAGCGTGAATTCGAGGCATCTCTCAAATACAAGAGCGATTGCCAAGAGTGTGTTGCCTATGTGAAGAAGAGTGAAGACCTGTACAAAGAGATGCATTACAAAAGGGGCATGCAGTACTTTGGAAAGCAGCAGTTGAAAGAGGCCATTCAAGAGTGGGAATTGGTAAGGACTCGAGATCCCAATTACAAGAGGGTGGAGTATCTAATCAGCAAGGCCGAGACCATATTGCAGAACATAGAGAAGATAAAACAGGAAAATAGGAAGGAACTATGGGAATAGGAGGCTAACGTTTCCTTAGCAATACATAAACAGCGCCCGCACCTCCATCATAGGGTCTCGCTGTGGCAAAGGCGAGTACGATCTTCTTCACAGGCCCTCGGCCGAGCCAGAGGGGTAATCTTTCCTTTAAAACAGGAAAACTATCCGGAGAATTTAATCCCCGACCATGAACAATGAGCACGCATCTGAGCCCGAGTTTGTGGCTTTGAAGTAGAAAATCCCTCACTCTGGCCTCTGCCGCCTGTTTGGTGAGTCCATGGAGGTCAATGTAGTCCTGGAACGGGAACTCTCCCTTTTTTAGCTTCTTCATCAGCTTTCGACTGAAGCCCTTCACAGACCCTTCCATGTACTCATCGGTTAAGGTGATGTCCAGTTCGATAGATCCCTTAACCAAGTCAGCAAGGTGGTTCAGGGCTTCCTGTTCATCGTCCGGTGCAGGGTGGGCAGGCCTGATATGACTTCCAGGGGTTGGAACGATCTTTCTTTTGTTTTCAGGCAGGGGGGTCACATCTGACATGGCTTTCAGGAAAGATGGTTCGTTGTCTGGTTTTGCCTCATCTATTGGGAGTCGCTCAGATTCAGATTCCCTTTCTGCCTTCTGAGAACGCTTGATCTTTCGGTCGAGATCTTTGAAAGCCTGGTTAAAGAGATCCTCTTCCTTTGCCATTGTTTTTGTCTCCAGAGCAATGTTTTCTAAGATGGCAATGCGCGTCTTTTCAAAGGTAGGACCTTTGGGCACTCAATACAATAGACTGCTGGGGAATTTTATCGCTTGAATTCTTCCAGAAAAATTCATTATAACAAAACCCTGGAATCTATGAAAGAGGGACGGAGTAGGGTCCGGTTTGAGAAAATCAAATTTTCAAATGACGAATGACCAATGACGAATGACCCATTTCTGAGGAGATTATGCCAAGGATTGATGATTATAAGCAGGCGCTGGAACTGGGGAGAAAGGAGCTGGCAGACAAGAATCCGGATCTTCTGGCAAGTTCTTCTGGTGCCGTGATCGAGAGAGATAAACAAGGAAATTCAGCCCTTTGTCTTAATTTTTTAAACAGAGATATCATTCTTTCCTGGCCTGAACTGGAGTTTGTCCAAGAAGGTTCGGATGCGGAACTGCCCATTCAGCAGCAGATCCTGCTACTCCATTACCTTCAGGGCGCATGGTCCTCCAGCGGAGCGGGGATTACGGGGGAATGGATCTCTTTTCAGGAAGTGCCTGATGGAAAATTCTATCTGGATGCCTTCCACAGGCGGGCAAAAAATCCAATGGTTCAAACTTTTGGACACCACCCCGAACTGCTTGTAAAGCTCGCCAGAGAAACCTTCGGGGCGGAACCCTCAGATCAAGGCGACGTCTCGGTCCTGATTAAGGTCCTTCCTTTGGTGCCGGTGGCTTTGATCATTTGGAAAGGAGACGAGGAATTTCCTCCTGAAGGAAATATTCTTTTTGATCGAAACATCCTCAAGATGTTGTCAGCTGAGGACATTGCCTGGCTTTCGGGGATGGTTGTGTATCCATTGATGGGAATGGCAAAGTAATGAGGGGGAAGGTATGATGCCCTGAGCCTTTCGCCCTGGGTGTAATCCACATTATCGTTATTGAGCGTTAAGGAGCTATCGAAGGAGAGTCCTATGTCAAATGAGAGTCCGCTAGTCGGCGTGGTCATGGGCAGCACATCGGATGGTGAGGTCATGGAAGGCTGTATGGAGGTATTGAAGGAACTCATGGTTCCCCATGAGGTGCGAGTCATTTCTGCACACAGGACACCAGAGCGTGCAAGGCAGTATGCTGAATCGGCTGCTGAGCGTGGTCTTGAGGTCATTATCGCGGGGGCAGGTTGGGCCGCCCATTTGGCGGGATTTATGGCTGCCCACACGAGCCTACCCGTGATCGGTATCCCCATAGACTCTTCACCGCTCCAGGGTATGGACGCCCTCTTGTCCACCGTGCAAATGCCTCCAGGCATACCGGTTGCTACGGTGGCTTTGGGCAAAGGCGGGGCAAAGAATGCCGCTGTTTTGGCGGCCCAGATTTTGGCCCTGAAATATGCTTCCATTGCGGAGAAGTTGAAGAGCTATCGTGAAGGGTTGACGAAAGAGGCGATCGAAAAGGCAAAAGATTTTGAAAAATAGCATAAGAGGCAAAACCCAAATCCCAGCGTCCCAATTTCGTAATACTTAAGTGGTTTAAAAAGCGTCTGGACTAAGCGGCATTCTCTGGAGGGGCCAAAAAATTTGCCCGGCGACCTTGAGAATGGCGCACAAAGTGAGGGTGCTCTGAGGCCTTGTTCCGCCACCAGTGAACCTCGCCTGGTCTCTGTTTTGACGACCAGTGTGCGCAGGCGTTAGGGCAAGCGAGCCCCTGGGGAGAAACTGTACACAGGAGGCCTGGTTTTTGGCCGCTCCAGAAAACCCCGCTCAGCCCACCAAGAGAGTTCTTGGATGGCTGTTTGAAGGTGCTAAATGTTACTAAATTTCAAAATCTGAATAAGCTCAAAATCCTAATTCCCAACATTCCAAAATAGCCCTACAGGAGTCACTGGCCCTCTGCTACGATTCTGCCACTGAGTTTTGGACATTTGGCTTCGGTTATTGGGATTTCAAGTCATACGCTTAATGCTTATCAAACTTGATACAGAAAATAATCTAAAGATTGGACTCAAAAAGGCTGCCGAAAGCATTCTTTCTGGTGGTGTGGTTGCCATTCCGACGGAGTCCTTTTATGGCCTGGCTGTCAATCCCACAGATGTCAGGGCTATAAAACGCCTCTTTGATGTGAAAAAACGGAGGGGCGACCAGCCTATTCTGCTCTTAATTCCATCCGTGGAGCATTTAGATCAATACGTGATCCACGTGCCCCACATCGCCCATCAGCTGATGAACGAATTCTGGCCTGGCGGCCTTACCCTCATATTCGAGGCAAAGCCCAGCCTCCCCAGGGAACTGACGGCAGGTACGGGGAAAATAGGTGTTCGACTCTCCAGCCATCCCATACCCACGGCACTGGCCCAAGCCGTGGGTATACCGATTACCGGGACGAGTGCGAATATTTCTGGTCAGCCAGCCTGCTCCAGCGCAAGAGAGGTCTTCCGGGGCCTGGGCGACAAGGTGGACCTCATACTGGATGGTGGAGAGACTGCTGGAGGCAAGGGATCCACCGTCCTGGATGTGACTATGGATCCGCCTGTTGTTGTGAGGGAGGGAATGGTTAGTCGGGAACTCATTGAGAAGTGCCTAAAGTGAGTTAGAGTGCCTAAAGTGAGCTAAAGTGACTAAAGTGCCTGAAAAGGCTCATTTACCCTCAAATGTTGGTCTTGCCTTTGGGCTATAGGTGTAAGGGCCACAAAAATTGAAATCTCCATTCAGAAGGGGTCATGATGGATTTCAAATTAACAAGAGAGCAACAAGATATCAGAAAAGCAGCCAGGGAGTTTGCCGAGGGTGAATTCCCAGAAATAGCCCGGGAGTGCGATCAGGAAGAAAAGTACCCTCGTGACCTGGTCAAAAAAGCCGCTGAACTTGGTTTCATAGGGCTCAACCTGCCGGAAAAGTATGGCGGGAGCGGCTATGGTTACCTGGAAAAGTGTATCGTTAGCGAGGAGTTGTGGCGGGTGGATCCTGGATTGGGATCAGTGCTCATCTCAGCCACCTTTGGTGCGGACATGATTGAATTGTACGGCAGGGATGAACAAAAGGAGAAATATCTCATACCCCTCACCAGCGGAGAGGCTGTGATGGGATCCGCCATCACAGAACCGGATGCGGGAAGTGATGTTTCAGCCGTTAGAACCACGGCTGTGAAAGATGGGAATGATTATGTGATCAACGGAAACAAGATATTTATCACCAACGGCACCGTGGCCAGTTATTTTATGGTTATATGTCTCACAAATCCCCATGATCCCTCACGCCACGGCAGGCACAGCGTGATCCTTTTGGAGAGTGATCGAGAAGGATTCGAGGCAAATAAGCTTCGCCACAAGTTGGGGATTCGGGCATCTGATACGGCTGAATTGGCTTTCAAAGATGTCCGCGTCCCCCAGGAAAACCTCATTGGTGAGGAGGGAAAAGGCTTTTATCAATTCATGGAGTTTTTTAACAGGACCCGAATTCACGTGGGGGCCGAGGGGGTGGGTATCGCCCAAGGCGCCATGGAAAAGGCCATCAAATATGCCAAAGAGAGAAGGCAATTTGGACAGACTCTGGGGTCTTTTCAGGCCATTCAATTCAAGATAGCGGAGATGGCAACCCTTGTTCGAGCGGCCCGGAGTCTGGTCTATGAAGCGGCCTGGAAGGCGGACAAGGGGGAACCCGACCGAAAATTGACCGCTATGGCCAAATGGTTTGCCGGAGAAACCGCAGTACGGGTGGCAGAGGAGTCCGTACAGATCCACGGTGGATACGGGTACATGGCTGAGTATGATGTGGAACGATTTTACCGGGATGCCAAAATCATAGAGATCTACGAGGGCACAAAAGAGATAGAAAAACTGATCATTGCAAGGACACTTCTAAAGGGTTTGGACTCGTAAAGACCAGACTGGTTTGTGTGTGCGTGTGGCAAAGGTTTGGTGAAATAGAGATTGGAGTTGGCGGAGATTCCAAATATCCATTAAAAAGCAGCCCGATAAATAGGCTGCTTTTTTGGTGGAGTTCTATGAGAGATATGATTATACGGTTATCGACGTTAGACCCAATCCTTCCCGCTTCTTCTCAATATGTCGTCGGATAAGAATCGCGGCCTTTTCCGGATCAGGTTCCACGGCGAGACAGGCTCCCACAACCTCATCCAGCCCTTCTGTGGCCATCTTCACCACGTTCATGCTCCCTGCGATTGGGGGCATGGGTCCCAGAACCGTGTAAATCCCGGATGCCACCACATAGCAGGCGATGGAGACCGCCTTCTCCGAATACCACTCAGGAGCAGCCCCTGCCAAGGGTAGATCACTGATATCTACGCCCAGGTGGTTGGCCAGTGCGGCTGCCAATACGGTGATCCGGACGTTATCCACACAACTTCCCACATGCAAGACGGGGGGAATACCCAGGGCATTGCAGACCTCTTTGAGACCGGGTCCGGCCATGTCAGCGGCTTCAGGCACCTTAAAACCAGCCTTGGCGGTTGCGACCGCCGCGCATCCTGTATCCAGCACGAGAATATCATTCTCAACGAGCCTGCGCGCAAGCGTCACGTGTCCGTGGTCGTGTTTGATCTTCGGGTTATTGCATCCCACAATGCCCACAGCGCCTCTCACCTTTCCCGCTTTAAGGGCATCGATGAGGGGGTCAGGTGTCCCGCCCAGGGCTGATAGAATGGCCTCCACGGAGAATCCACTCATGATGTTGACAGGCTCAACAGGGATATAGATCCTATTAGGAATCCTGTTTTCAAAGTTATTGACGGCCTCTTTCACCAGCTCACGGGCCAGTTCCCTTGCATTCTCAGGATGAAATTCCTTGTGCTCCATCTCGGGGAACTTTGCCTTATCACTTGTGGAAATCATCCGTGTGTGAAAACACCTTCCAATGGGCCCGATGGAAGGCATAATGCACTGGTAGTCCACAAGCATCATTTCCACGGCCCCTGTCATAAGGACCTGTTCGCTCATGAGATGGTTGCCCGCCATGGGAATGCCTCGCCTCATCAAAAGCTCATTCCCAGTGCAGCAAAGGCCCACCAGATTGATTCCGTTGGCTCCCTTCTCTTTGGTGAGAGCGAGAATGTCCTTGTCTTCCGTAGCCTGGGCGATCATCTCGGACACCACAGGATTGTGGCCGTGTACGATAATGTTGACCTGATCCTCTTTCAGGACACCCGTATTTATGGTGGATGTCTTGGGCTGAGGCGTTCCAAACAGGATGTCCGAGACCTCTGTGGCGATGAGAGACCCTCCCCAACCATCTGAGAGGGCATTTCGCATACCCTGAAGAAGGAGGTTCACCCAGTCATTATCCACACCCATATGGGTTCTGTGCATCATCTCAGAGGTTTCCCTGTCGATACCCCTTGGCGTAATGTTGATTTTTTCCCAGATTTCTCTACGCTTCTCAGGGACTCGGGAGAGGAGTTGCAGGCTCGACTTGCGGGTGCCGTAGTCTTCCTGCATGGCGTGGGCCAATTCACCGGCGATTTTAAGGACGTCGCCCTTGGAAGTGTCCACACCATATTCTCCCGCCACCCGTTTGAGCTTTTCCGTATCCCTGATCTCGTACCCCGGCGCCTTCCCTTGTGCCACTTTTTCAAGGACCTCCACCAGATCACGACCATGGTCTGAGTGTGAGGCCGCTCCGGAGGCAATCATGCGGCATAGATTTCGGGCTACGATGATGTCCGCATCTGCCCCACAGACCCCTTTCTGGGGCCCTTCACCAAAAGGATCCACCCTGCAAGGACCCATGACACAATTGCGGCAGCTCAGCCCCATTTCGCAATATCCACACTGGGGCAACTGGGCCTGAAACCGTTCCCAGACCGTCTCTATCTGCTCTTTCTCAGCCTTCCCAAGCATCAATTGACCATCTTTCGTGATGGTATATTTTTCATATAAATCCGTCACGGCAACCATAGTTCTCCCTCCTTCATGGATTGGTTACAGGGTTCCCTCTGAGATGGCCACGTTGGCCCTCTTGAGGGTATTCAGCAGGTTGAAACCAGGGGACTCGATGATCTCCCGCTCCTCAGCGCCCACAGAGATCCTGCGGGCCATCTCGTCAGTCTTTCGTTTTAGAGATCCTTCCCGTTCCTCGTAAGTGAGGGCATTGCACATACAGACCTCCACACAGGCTGGAACAACACCCTCTGCCTGCCGTGTCACGCAGTTATCACACTTCACGGCAATGACCTTCCCAGGAACACCCAGGCTGTCCTCATGGTACCGGATGACGCCAAAAGGACATGCCATGGCACAGGAGGCGCAGTTGATGCATCGATCTGGATCAATGAGCACCGTATCCCATTCCGGTTCCCGATAGATGGCACCAGGTAGACAGGCCATCATACAGGGTGCAGGATCACAGTGACGGCATCGATTGGGAAATCCCTCCCGGTACAGACCCACACCCACGTGAATCCTCGGTTTTGGCAAGGGACTTTCCAGGATAGCCGAGAACAGGTTCTTGGTTTTGGAATGGGCGGTAGCACATGCAACCATACACTGCATGCAACCAACGCACCTCTCAGGATGAACAACGACCTCCTTCATAGGCTTTCCCTCCTTTCTTGAAAGTACGCATTGATCACAGGGTTGAAACGAGTTGTGAAAAATTGAATGAAGGCTGAAGCAATTTGTCTTTAGGTAACTCTATAGGGATTTGGTAGCGGATCAGGGAGAGAAGAACACCCCCCTGTTCGATGTCATTGACCATGATGAGTCCAACCAATATGTCATCCCGGAAAACCAACTTGCGATATCTCCTGTTCCGGGGGTTCTCTGTGATATGCACGCTATAGTTTCCGTCAGATGGCGGGCATACGAAGCCACCTGCGAGTATATCTACGTCATAGAATCTGAATACGTTTCTAACCAGGCTCCCGTTGTAAACAACGCTTCTGCCCGCCATGTTCATACCCGCAAAGAAGCCTTGCCTTACAGCCACTGGCCAGATGGCGTTGACCCGCATTTCATTTCGAGCAACATCCATGCATTCCACCACATCACCAGCGGCGTAGACGTCCGGGGCAGTCGTTTCAAGATACTCGTTGACCGCAATTCCAAAGTCCACTCGGATCTGTTCAGTAGGAACAAAAGATGTGGAGGGGACAACCCCTATCGCCACAATGACAATATCACATGGAATCTTAGAACCATCAGCAAGATGGGCCTCTCTCACCGAGCCGTTACCCTGAAAGGCAACCACCTGAGAATCCATTTTGAGTCGGATCCCCATGTCCTGAAGTTGTTTAGTGACCATTCCTCCTGCTTTATCGTCCAGTATCAAGGCCAAAGGGTACGCCAGCTTATCCACAATGGTGACATCCAGACCACGATGTACAAGCCCCTGAGCCGCTTTGAGGCCCACAAGACCGCAGCCTAAGACGAGGGCGTTCTTCGCTCCTTCCAGGGAGTCGATGATCTTTTTCACATCACTCTCATTTCGCATGAGAAAGATTTTGTTCAGGTCGGCGCCTTCTATGTCTGCAGCCTGGGGGTCAGCTCCTGAAGCAATGAGGAGTCGATCAAAGGGATAGGTCTTGCCCTTGTCTGTAGACACCTCTTTTTTCTCCACGTCGATCCCCTGTACCCACTCTCCGAGGACCGGTTCGATGTTAAAAGACGCGTAGAAATCTTCACCTCGAATGACCATCTCTTCCGGTGGGATGCTTCCTTCTAGAACAAGGCCTATCATGGGACGGCAATAGGGAGGAAAGGTCTCTCCTCCGATAAGTGTGATGGCAGAGTCCGGATCATACCTTCGGATGGTCTCAGCGGCCTGAACGCCGGCAATTCCATTGCCGATAATGAGATGTTTCATGAACAACCCCCTCTTTCCTACCATAGAAAAACCCCGTTCTCACACCGAGAAACGGGGTTTCTGAACAATCATTTCATGTCTCCCCCTGTTTAGGGTTAGAAACCACTATGCTCTAATTTTGCCAGACAAATAGATCCTATAAATGAAGCAGCATAAATTGTCAATGCCTCTTCCGCTATTTTTCATTTAGACGCCCCTTTATGGCTTTTTGATCAAACATTGTCTCGTGTCTCTTAGCGTTCCTCAAGTTCCTGTTCTCGCAGAACCCTGCGCAAGACCTTTCCCACCATGGATGTGGGTAAACTCCCCCGGAATTCGATTTCACGCGGCCGTTTGTAGCCGGCCATTCTGGCCTTGCAAAACGCTATGAACTCTTCTTCAGTGGCTTCGGTGCCCGGTTTGAGTTGGACAAACGCCTTGACGGCCTCCCCCCTTTGAGGGTCTGGCACACCGATCACCGCGGCCAAAGCGACCTTGGGGTGGGCATAGAGGACCTCTTCGATCTCCCTTGGGTAGGCATTAAATCCCCCCACAATAATCATGTCTTTTTTGCGATCCGTGATGAGCAGAAAGCCTTCCTCGTCGATGTGGCCGATGTCGCCGGTCAAAAAGAATCGTTTCCCATCGATCTTGCGAAAGACCGCGTCGTTTTCCTCGGGGTTATTCCAGTACCCCATCATGATCTGGGGACCGGAGACGGCGATCTCGCCGTTCTCACCCTGGGGGAGTTCCTTGAGCCCTGTTTCAAGGTCCACTATTTTCAGGTCTGTACTGGGAACGGGTAATCCGACGGTTCCAATTTTGCGCTGCTCATGATTGGTTGGGTTTGTTGTCAACGTGGGCGAGGTCTCGGTCAGACCATAGCCTTCGTAAATGACAGCACCGGTTCGCTCCTCGAACTGTTTGAGAACTTCAACGGGTAACGGTGCCGCACCCGAGCCGCAACCGATGATAGAGGTAAGGTCGAACTTGTCTATAAAGGGATGGTTGACGAGGGCCGAAAAGATGGTGGGCACGGCCACGAATCCACTGACCTTGTACTTCTCGATGGCCTTGAGCACATCGGTGAAAGGGGGCTTACCTGCCCTTGGATCAGGCATGCAGATGAGACGGGAGGCGCCCATGCAGCTCGCCAGCAGGCTGTGTGTGAGTCCAAAACTGTGGTACCAGGGCAGGAGTCCCAGGATGGTGTGAACCCCCTTTTCCGGTTTCTTCGGCTTCTCCCCCGGCCTTTCAACGATACGCACATACTCCTCATTCATTATAAGGTTTGACATCAAGTTGGCGTGAGTGAGGCAGGCCCCTTTGGGAAGACCGGTGGTACCACCCGTATAAAGGATGAGGGCCAAATCCTTCGTGGGATCGATGCTGAGCTGTGGTGGTTCCGGGTTTGAGCCCTTGATGATCTCTGGGAACATCAAATGCCCGGGTTCATAGTTTTTTGCGTTGGGGATTTT